>CAYPMS010000079.1:0-17101 GCA_964411655.1 uncultured Fibrobacter sp. | reverse complement strand
CAATGACTTACATTGTTTAGCCTGACGGCTATGCGATCTTGCATCGGGATGCATACGCGCCGCGTTCAACTGCGGATTTTAGGTTTAAATCTTTTTGCATTCGTGAGAGAATCAATAAATGAACACATAAGCTCAGACTTGATTCAGATCCGAAACTGGTTATTACGTGCTTCTTTCTTGCTCTTCAATTGGCGATAAAGGTGATAGGTACAATCTTTGTTGGCACAGCGGTCGCAAAAGTAAGGTTCCCTTTTTACAGATGATCCAACTCCAATAATCCCGCTAGTTGATTTTCTTGGTATCATCAGTGCAGATTCTGTCAATTTTATTCCGCAGGAACCCAGGGGGAAAAAGGAGAATAGCAGATGTTGTTCGGAAACAGACCAACCACAATATCCAGGACTGAACCGGTTAGTAACAGACAACCCCATCTCCAACATCTTCTGCTCAATATGATCGTGAAGAATATCTGTGGCTTTCTCTATTGCCGCAGAAGCAATCGTGTCCACAAAATGAGCCTTGACACCATCACCCTCAGAAAACAATTGGCTGCACCAGTTTTCCATCTTTGCACCGATAGTACAGATAAATATTGCCAGCTTCCCTGAGCCTTTTAATTGGAAAGCAATGATTTTATTCACATCAAACAGGATATTGTTTATCAAAAGGCCATGATCCTTATGAGCAGTCACATCAACAACTCTGTAAGCAGCCCTGATATCGCAAAGCCCGCGATAACTTCTTAAAATCTCATCTATCTGCTCGCTGAAACATTCTGGAATCGCATTTTCAGCATAGCCCAGTTCCTGGAAAATCTGTTCTCTGTTGATATCAAGCGAAAATGGATCCACAATGATCTCATAACTCTCCTTAGCCGACTCGGTCACGGATATGATAGTGCTCATTTCAACATTTTTCGATTGCCTGAGCCAGTGCACGGATATGTTGTGGTGTTGTACCGCAACAACCACCAATAATATTTGCCCCGGCTTTGACCAGTTGGGAAACCTTTTGTGCCATCATTTCTGGTGTTTCGGGAAATATCGTTTTCCCTCCTTCAAGAACCGGTCTTCCAGCGTTGGCATGAACAAGAACGGGTGTTACGGAGTCTACCTCTCTTATTTCACGCACTATGTCTATCATCTCATCGAATCCATTACCACAGTTGGCACCTATAATCGAAGCACCAGCCAATGTCAGAGTTCTGGCCATATCTGAAGGAGTCACCCCCATCATTGTGCGGTAATCACCATTGACCGTTTTTTCGAAAGTGAAAGTGCATGCCACTTCGCACACCGTATTTTCCCTGGCTGCCCGAACCGCCAGACACGCCTCATCCAAAGCTGACATAGTCTCCACACAAATGACATCTGCCCCACCGCGTGCCAGAGCTTTAGCCTGTATACAGAATCCCTCGAAAAGAGTCTCTTCCGGGACTTCTCCCATCATAATGATTACACCGGTAGGTCCCATGGAACCAAGTACATAATGCTCAGTGCCAGCAGCCTCTCTGGAAATTGCTGCTGCTGCCTCATTTAATTGAGCGCACTGATCCTCTAAACCAAAATGTCTCAGTTTCGTCGGGTTACCACCGAAACTGTTGGTAAGAATCATGTTGGCACCAGCATCGATATAACTCTGGGCAATAGCCAGAACATCCTCACGATGAGTATTGTTCCAGCTCTCAGGGCATTCCCCAATCTTCAAGCCACGCTCCTGAAGCATAGTTCCCCATGCTCCATCTGAAATCAGTACTTTCCCTTTTTTCAGCTCTTGAAGTAATGAGTTCATGAAATCTTCCCTATCGAATTGAGCCAGTCAACCGCATTCTGAGGGTCGCGGGCATAACCATCAGCACCCATTTCCACAGCTATTTTCTCTGTCAATGGAGCCCCTCCAACGATTATGCGAACATCTGAGTAGCAGTTCCTTATCTGCTTAATAGTATCTGCCATACTGGCCATTGCAGTAGTTAATAGTGAACTGAGTCCAACAACACACCCAGGATTCTCTCCGATCGCCTGAAGAAACCTGTTCGGTTTCACATCCACCCCCAGATCAATCACTTCCCAGCCATTTCCTTCAACGATCATTGAAACCAGATTTTTACCTATATCATGAAGATCTCCGGCAACAGTCCCTAAAACAAATTTTCCCTTCGGTTTAACAGCTCCTGACTTGAAAAAAGGTTTAAGGTGAGCCATCACCACCTGCATCGCTTTAGCTGCCATCAGAAGTTCTGGTATGAAGACTTCATTTCTTCCAAACTTCTCTCCTATCCGCTGCATTCCATCATTGCACGCCTGCAGAATAACCTCTGGCCCGATCCCCGCCTCGATCGCCTGCTTAGTAAACTCGTCCGCTCCGTCAAGCCCTTTCATATCAGCAGGAAACGGAGAAACCTTGTTGACCTTTCCATGCTCTACACACTGACCGATTTTTTGGACTAATTCATTCATGTTACATCCTCTTTTGGGGTTGCTGGAATATTCAGTGAATATAAGGAGTACGTTTTTTAAAAGCAAGCAAAAACTTATTGATTTTCAAATGGTTAAGTATATCTTCCCGCATTACTTTTGTGTATTATTTTTCTGTTTCTTATATATTAAACCTGAACAGAACTATTTTGGCTGATGAACAAAATACATCCATTTTCAATTATTGGTTTTGTTTCTGTTGCCTTTACAGTAGTCTGCCTATGGCTAAAATAAATAATTCAATTCATATGAGAACAACCCTAATATTAATTATATCAAATATTGAAATCTATTTAATCAAATATATTTCGATTCCGATGTCTGTAGAATAACCGGTCAACTTGATTCTTTAATAATCAAAGGTAAAACTGTGATCTTGATGTCCCGGCCCATTTTTTCTCTTATTCCAAAGCAATATTAGTTGCCGGAATGCTGAATTCCGGCGGGTAAAACAGATTCACCCCAATAAGGTATAAAAGAAATTCTGTTAAACTAAAAAGTTCTTCTATTAGCCAGAAAAGATCCTCTAAGGCTGCCAAGATCTCCAATTGAAACAAAATCTATCCGTTTTATCAGGGTAAATAAGGCCATGCCTGAATTAAACAAAGAAAAGATTACCAGTGAATTCACAAGAGTCCGAGGATTTCAGTGTAAAATGTACCCTTTTTTCATTCGGGTATAATGACTTATTTTTCTGTTCTGATAGCTGATACGGGAATAGTAACCTTTTAAAATTTTAATTGGAAAAAAAAGAAACTATTATGGAAAAACCAAAAGAAAAGAAACGCACAGCAATAATGCTGATCCACTGTCCTGACAAAAGAGGAATTGTTGCATCCGTTACCGATTTTATCCATAAAAACAATGGAAACATAATACATCTTGATCAGCATGTAGACAGGGAAAAAGAGATTTTTTTCATGCGGGTGGAGTGGGAACTGGATGGTTTCAATATACCCGATAATAATATATTAAATTTTTTCCAGCACTCCATAGGTAAGAGTTTTCAAATGCATTCTGAAATTCATTTTTCAGAAAAGGTCCAACGTGCAGCCATCTTCGTTTCAAAAATCTCCCATTGCTTTTATGATGTCCTATCCCGCTATATTTCAGGAGAGTGGCAAATCGAAATACCTCTTATTATCAGCAATCATAAAGCTATGGAAGAAGTGGCCAGACTATACGGAATTGACTTTCACCATATCCAGATAAATGAGAGTAACAAAGCAGAACAGGAGCAAAAAGAGCTTGAGCTGCTGCAGCAGTATAACATAGATTTTATTGTACTTGCCAGATATATGCAGATATTTTCCGGTAATTTTATCTGTTCTTTCAATAAACCTATCATTAACATTCACCATTCTTTTCTGCCTGCCTTTCCTGGTGCAAAACCTTATCATAGCGCCTATGAACGAGGTGTAAAACTAATCGGAGCAACCGGACATTATGTGACAACAGAGCTGGATGCAGGTCCCATAATAGAACAGGATGTAATCCGGGTCAGCCATAAACATTCAATTGAAGATCTGATCAGGAGAGGACAGGATGTGGAAAAGATTGTACTGGCAAGGGCTATCTGGCTTCACATCAACCACATGACCCTTGTTTATGAAAACAGGACGATTGTGTTTGATTAATTAAAAGGATGGTTTCACCCCTTGACCCATAGAATTCTCTATTCTATTCAGGTTTCTTGCCCTGGGTTTTCCAGCTATTCCCTTATTCCAAACCGATATATGGTAAACTGATTATAACACTCTCCAGGGTATAATCTGGTCGAAGGGAAATGGTTCTGATTGGGAGAATCAGGAAAATGCTGCGTTTCCCAGCAAAACCCGAAATGTTTTTTGTATTGAATACCGTTTTTGCCCTTTATAGATCCATCAAGAAAATTGGCAGAATAAAACTGCATGCCAGGTTCGGTTGTGAATGCTTCCAGAGTCCTCCCACTTTGAGGCTCATAAACCATACCGGCAAATGATAACTCGTTTTCATTGGATTTATTCAGTACGAAATTATGATCGTACCCCCCGGCTTTTTCGATATCATCGCTTATTCTTTTAGCTTTCCTGAAATCAAAGGCAGTACCACTAACTTCAGGCAATTTTCCTGTCGGGATTGCTTCACTATCCACTTCGGTAAACCTATCAGCATTGATGGTTACAATATGATCCAGAACCGTCTCTTTGCAGCCATTCAGGTTGAAATACGTATGATTGGTCAGATTAACCACAGTAGGTGCATCAGTTTCTGCAGTATAGGAGATTTTTAATTCATTGAGATCATTTATTGCGTATACCACCTTTACCAGCAGGTTTCCCGGATAACCTTCTTCGCCATCCTTACTCAAATAGGTGAGTTTAACCCCTACTTCTTCACTGTTTTTAAACGGTACTGCATGCCATACAACCGTGTGAAAACCCTTGAAACCGCCATGAAGCGAATTTGCTCCATTATTGATTGGAAGTACATATTTTCTGCCCTCAAGATAGAAAACCCCCTTGGCGATACGATTGGCATAACGTCCACATATAGCACCAAAATATGGATGATCGGTCATATATTGCTGAAGATTATCGAAACCTAATGCTATATCAGCTAATGCACCATATTTATCAGGGCATAGAATCGAAGTTACGGTTGCTCCGTAGTTGGATATTTTTACCGACAGGTTACGGTTATTCTCCAGAGTGAAAAGAGTAACCGATTCGCCCTGAGTGGTTTTCCCAAAATGGCTGCTGGTTATTTTCATCTTCAACTTCCCTTATTTTTCAAGCATTTATGGTTATTTTACTTTTTACCGGTCAATAAACTGGTCTTATACGGTTTAAAATAAATGTTGCCTGATTTATTAAAAACCGATATTTGTTGCACTCCCAAAACAAACATGCCACTTCATCTGCATCCACCTCAACTGCGGAATTTAGGTTTAAAGTGGCTCAGCAATACAAAGCACACGATTAATTTTAATACCTTTTATTCTGGTATTATAAGCATTGCACCAGTTTTTCCCAAATTAGTCCTGCTCAATTATAGAGTACATATTATTTGTAAATTCTGATTGCAAAAGAATTACTTGCAGAAGCTTAACAGCCTTTTTCAAATGAGTGAAAACTCATTGCGAAAAGAAACCACTCAGGGGTATTCAGGATGGTTTTACTGGCACAGTTTGTTATATTCCTCAACAATCAAAAGCATGTCATCGCTTCGATATTGCTTATTTTCGATTTTTTTTGCTAATTCAGGGCAATCTGATAAATAATCTGTCATATCTTTTCTGAAAGAAACCTTATTTCTGGTCCTGAAAAGCGGCTGCCCTCTTTTCTGCAGGATATATTTTTCAGTTTCGTATACATAACCACCACTGACTGTATTGGATGTATGGTCAAAACAGGGAGCAGAAGCCTGAGACTCATAATACTTAAATAGTTGCAATGGCCCATCTTTAATCAACCATAAAAAAATTGCTTTTCTGGAGGCAAATGATCCCAGACCAAGATTGTTAGCCCTTGACAGCATACGAATTGTATCTCCAGAGTTGATCATAACCACTTCTGAAGCATTTCCCGGTTTAAGGTTATTTGAATTATTCAGGGAATCATAATATCTAATTTTTTCCTGCAGCCTTTCCATCTTAATTTCCTGCCTGAAAAGATTTACCGGTACACTAAATGTAACATATACAGTATCATCATTGTTGTTGATAAAATACCCTGGGATTTTTTTGGCCTCAGAATTTGTATTTAGAAAAAAAACTGTAACTAAAAGAAAGAGCAATTTTTTCATAAATATCAGATTCCTGAATGCTATCTACATACAAAAACACAGCAAGAGCTGTGTTTTGCAATAAAGGATTCCTCGGGATAATATAGCAAAAGAAAAGAGAAACAACTGTTAATAAAACAGTTGTTTCTCTTTTTATAATATCATTTTAGAAACGGTATTGAATTTTGAACTGATAGTACCAGTCGCTTGGTTTTACCAGGTTATCGCGGAAGACCTGATCAACCGCTCTCATTGACCATAACTGCAGATGATCACTTGCGAACTGGATAATAAGTGAGATATCAGAAATATCTTTTTTAGCATAGACAGACCATTTCCAGTCATCATCTTTCCATTCTTCAGGAACATAGTCAGCTGCCTGAAACTCCGGGAATGGTTTATTGGAATTGATAGGACGTTCGATACTATTTGGATATTTCCAACCAAACCACTCTGCTTCCACCGCCAGAATATCAAGTAACTTGAAAGTAGGAATTTTAAAACCGAATGCAATTGGAGCGCGCTCTATAATTTTGTTGTAAAAATTATCATAATCTTCTATACCAAGGACATTTCCTTCCAGCCATAGCTTCAGATCTTCGTTACCGAAAACAGCAGGATATTCTTCCCCAAAGATGATCTTTTTCAAATCGAGATTAAGACACCCCATAGCCTTCATACCAGCGTATGTGAGCATTTCTTTTTTACCGGTAATTGGGTCCTCAATTTCAGCATCACTGGGAGATGTCAGTCTTTCATTTACAGACAAAAAGCGGTCGAATTGTAAACCAGCTTTTACGGTGATGCCTCTGAAAGGTTCAGATCCCAATATTGTGGTAAGTGAAAAGTCTCCCAATGGAAACTGATGCAAACTGCTAGTAAACAATATATCCGCAAAGATCTTTCTGTCATAGGCAGAGACATATAGATCAGCACCAGCTAAACGGCTCAAAGGAAAATCAAATTCGTTAGGTAAAATCGCAGAAGGATAGCTGTAGCTTTTAAAAAGCGTATTACCCAGATTGGTTACATCCTGGTTATATTTGAAGTGGAAATAACCAGCAGTAAGGTTAAGTTTGATCTTTTCAAGGTTAACAATCCTAAAATCACCGCGAGCCTGATCGATATAGGCGTAAGGAGCATAAAATTGTGATTCAAGGAAGGTACTTCCCATTTTAAAAGAGCTTCGATACTGCATTTCCATGGCAGTAGTAATGCTAAACCAGTCGTTTACTTTCTTAAATATTCCGATATTGGCATAGATTTTCTGCAGCCAGTACATATTGATATCGCCTGAATAAGCGTAAGTTCCACTCTTAACATGCCCACCCTGATAGGCAGCATAACCAGTCAGTTTGATTTTATTGTCATCTGATTGATCTGCCCAAACCATAAATACGCAAGCAATCAGTATTAAAGAAATCTTTTTCATTGCTAAAATCCTTTATGTTAAAGTTGCAGGGCATAGCTATCCTTAAAAGATACCATGCCGGATATTCTGTTTTGTTATTTTGTGATGACCATGGATGATGTTGAAATACATTTTCCATCCTGCATCAGGCGCAAATAATAGAATCCGGTGCTCAAGTTGTCAATCGTTTGAGAGAATCTTCCGGAATTCTTCATTCCAAGATCAAAGCTTCTCACCAGAACTCCATTAGCCAGATAAACCGCCAGATTTACTTTTCCTTTTTTCTCAACAGAATAATCGATGACATGTCTGTTATTAAAAGATCTTACAGACAGATGGTCAATGAATCTGCCGTTATTCCACCGGTTGTTAACCCCGACATCATTCCGATCGACTCCAATCAGAAGGCTGTCAACCGAATTTATGGCCACCGGTCTATCCAATTCTATCTTGATAATCGCATCAAGACCTTTTCCTAAATAACAGACTTTGTGGGGTACCGATCTGCCACCCATAACCACTTTTACAGGCAGTTCTTTTTCACTTGGATTTTTAAGCCTTATCTCCTTAACCAACATATCTTCTTTGAAACTGATACTCAGTTTCTGTGTTAAACCTTTTTCTGTTTCTTCATAATTAAGGTTACCCCAGTTTCCCGGTGAGATCAGAGGCGCATTGGTAAGTTTACCATTGGCATCGGAAGGCAGCATGGGTCTAATCCATAAACGCTGGTTGTACTTGTCCATACAGAATCCGGAGATAAGCAGATATGATCGCCATACAACCGGAGCAGTCATGTATGAGTGCATTCCTGGCGACTGATCCAGATCCTGCCAGAAATAGTAATTTGGATACCGGTTGCAGTGCGTCTCCCAATCTGTCAAATGAACCTTCAGCCCATCATCTACTTTACCTATGGCAATACCGAAATCGCCAAAATGGTTTATAGTATAAAAATGCCATGGAAGCAGATCTCTTCCCTTATTGGACCTATCCCAATAGCGATTAAAAGCAACTGTAGCTTCCTCATCACTCATAATTACAGGAAGCCCCAGGTGACGCGAGAAGTTATAAACCCCAAGCTCTCCCTCTACGTTTGCAGCATATTCGTGTTTGGAAGAATACAGTCTTGAAAACTGTTCTTTACCTCTAATAAATATATCATCCCATTTTTTTGCTTCTTCTGTTTTGCCTCTGGCACGGCACATCTCTGCAAATGCAGAATAAGCTACCAGTGCAAGCGATCCATTGTATTCATTTGTCGCACCTTCCCTGTCATAGGAACCCAGACAGTTGTGAGGAAGGACGAAGTTGTTGGAATCAAAGGGAGCAGGAGGTGCCAGATATACTTTGTCGATACAGCGCTTTGCCTGCCTGAGCAGCTGTCCTGCTGTATTGCTCATATAAGGCCATAAACTGTCCAGCCATACCGTATCACCGGTTGCCAGAAACAGCTCGTAGATATTAATGATAAAAAGAGAATTGAGATCCGACCAGTTTTCTGTTTTACTCCACCAGTAGTCTCTGTGGTAATGCTCATGCCAATCACACAAGGCATTGATTTTGTCGCCACCGCTCTTTGGACCATTAAAATCATGGTGTATCTGTCCTAATTCCAGAGCATCACCTCGACGTTGGGTTGTACCCCAGAATAGCATCTGTCTCCATTGACTTTCAGGCCAGTTATACGAAGTGGCAATCTGTGCATGCCCCTGCTGGTCGATAGTACCAAGGATGTAATATTTGCCTTCACGCCATGCAAAGCGGCCATCTCTGGCATACTGGCTGTTATGTGTAAGGGGATAAAGATTATTCAATAGACGATCTTTATACCAATGCGGCAGTTCTTTGATACCCATGATGCTGTTGGCAAAATGAGAAGCCCCATCACGGATCCTGACAAATTCAGCTAACCCGTACTTAACTGCATCTATCGAATTTGTTATATAATTCTGGTAGTAAAAACCTTCGTCTACTACTTTCCCATCCCAGTCTTTGTCCACAAAATCCTGATACCACCCAACCACAAAACGTATTCTTCCGGTTTGAGATGCTGCCAGATTCAGCTTAACAGCAACGATTCCACCGTTAGGGCCGGTAAGTTTTCCAGTAGTCAGAAACTGTTCCAGGGAATTACCAGTTGTGATTACGGCATCGGGCATATCGCTTGCGCCAGCAAAAGCACTGTTATCAGATTTGACTCCAAATTTATCAAAATAAACCCCGTCAATACCAGCGATTTTCTGGGGATTGGCACCAGCGAGATCACTTATTTTAAAGGCGATTGCAGCTTCTGCAGCTTTGGTATTGCCATTTTTCACGACAAATTCGAAAAAAGCAAGTGGCATTACAGAGCTTTTTTCATCACCACTCACATACGGCCCGAAAGCAAGCAGATCGACTTTGATGTTATTAATTATGTCATAATCAACATTATAAATAGGAATAGTGGCGTCTTCCCTGGACGATTTCATGCCAGCCATAGTCATGACATTTCCATCGACCTTGGTATACAAGTTAAATGATGCATCAAATTTGACTTCGTGATACCAGTGTTGCCCACTTAAGCGGTATCCCTTGACAAAAATGTTTTTTGCACCATTATAAACTATGTATGAGGCTCCTAAGCCACCAAGGGGAGTGCCCGTTGTACCAGCGGCAGCAAAAAGCTCCGGTGATGCCAGAGACAGTATTACTGCCGTTACAGGTATGAGTTTTAGGATGTGTTTCATTTATTCTCCTCAAGCGTTTAAATCATTTGTGATTGCCTTCTCATTTAGAAAAGGCAACCTCATAAACTACACTTATGCATACATTCGGTCGAAAGCCCTCTGGGCATCAACCAATGCTGCTCTCATCATATCTTCCGCTTTTGCAGTTTCACGATTCTCCAGATAACTCCACAGTGTTTTCTCATCCAGTTTCTGAGCTGCCTGATCACAAGCCTCCCATGAAAGGATGCTGCGGATAACCCGGTCTATTGCCTGAGCCTCATTATCGTATGCACGTGGCTGCATATCATGGCCCTTCCAACGACCATATCCTGCAGCACGAATAAGACCGGCAATTGCGATATTCATTCCATTGACACGGGTTCCATGATCAATATCATATTTGCCAGGCCCACCAAGGATTATTCCATCGTTGTAACCCTGACTGTTAAGATGCATGTGCACCAGCATATTATTGTCAATCTCTTCCACTGTGTCGTTTATCAGATCAAGGCCGATCATTTCTGTGTGACCAAACTCCTTGTTCACTCCTTTTTTAGTCCGGCTGATCCCAAACTCATCTTCCAGCTTACGCCAGAAAACAATAGCACTGGCCACTGTAGGAAGAAGCATTGCTGGATGGCCTTCATTTGGCTTGGGTTCGATAGCCATGAACAGTTTTCCACCTGCTTTTTCTTCATATTTACAAAGCTCAGCAACACTGTTTTTAAGATTCTGATACATATTGCGAACACCAACAGAAGCCAGATCATAACCGTATGAGCCATTCCAAAGCACAAATGTGGGAACCACCTCCTTGTGCCAGGCTTTTTTCAGTGGACCATAGGCCAGATCAACAGTCTTGGCTCCAAGCTCTCTTGCTGCGCTAACCTCATTTTTATCTGGAGACGCAATTCCCCCATAAGCAAAATGAGAGTGAGCTCCCGGAGTAATCATCGCCAGAGAGATCTTTGAGTCTACCAGAGCATCAGCGAACTCACTGGCAAAACTCTCATCGATTTCAGAGTTGTAATGGACTTCATAACCAAGCTCTACGTTTTCAGGAAGCCTTGGCATGATTTTTTCTTTGATAAGCTGGACTGAACCAATAGTATCCAAATTCTTTTTATTCCATTTTTCACGGATATTATCAGGAACAAATCCACCCTTACCCTGGTTAAAAGTCCATCGACACACACTGTGCAGTGATTTTTGTTGAGACATGGCTAAAGCGCTCCTTATCTAAAAGATATGTTCAAAAAAGAAACTTACTTGCTTCAGAAAACCAGCTGTAATGTTTTTTTGTCCGTAAATACAGCTCCATCTTCCTTTATCTGCCTGATCTGGTTTTGAAGAATAGAAAGCCAATGTGCATAGGCTTCACTATAGATAGACCGGGTATTCATGTCGGGTTCGATTCTCCTGACCACCGAAAGATTTGCGAATGCATCATCGAGTCCCTTGTATATCCCGGCTCCTACCCCAGCACCTCTGGCTGCACCCTGTGCACCATCGGTATTGTAAAGTTCGACCTCATTACCGGCAACTGTTGCAAATACCTGTGCAAAGAGTCTGCTCTTGAACATGTTTGCATTACCCGCCCGGATTACGCTGTTTTTAACCCCCATTGAACGCATAATGTCAATACCGTTCATCAAGGCGAAAACAATTCCTTCCTGTGCGGCACGAAGCAGATGTGCGCGACTGTGACGGGTAAGGTCAAGTCCGTGCATTGAAGCGTTGATGGAAAGATTACCCAGGGTCCGTTCAGCTCCATTTCCAAATGGCAGAACCCTGAGTCCATCACTGCATGCCGGTGCAGTCTCTGCTTCACTGTCCATCTGACTATATGATATAGGATCAGTACTCCAGCTTCCCAACATTGTCTTTAACCATCGGTTGAGAATACCGGTACCATTTACACAAAGTAAAATACCGAGGCGGGGAGCGCTCCCGGTATTATTGACATGAAGGAAGGTGTTTACCCTGCCCTCAGTATCATACGAAGCTTGATCGGTAACACCATAAACCACTCCGGATGTACCGGCGGTAGCTGCAATCTCTCCCGGATTTAATACATTTAGCGACAAGGCATTATTAGGCTGGTCACCCGCACGGTAAGAAACAGGTATTCCTTTTTTCAGCCCCAGAAGTGATGCAGCTTCTTCAGTTAATGTTCCCTGTATACCGAAAGTAGGAACTAGTGGCGGTACCAGCGAATGATCTATTCCATAATAATCCAACAGAAAGTCTGCACGTTTACCTTCTTTAAAATCCCACAATATCCCTTCGGAAAGTCCTGAAGCTGTTGTAGAAGGAGAGCCGGTCAGCTTAAGGGCAATATAATCCCCTGGAAGCATAAAAAGATGAACATTACGGAAAATTTCTTTTTGATTATCTGCAACCCATTTCAATTTTGAAGCAGTGAAATTTCCCGGAGGATTAAGAAGATGACTCATACAAAGCTCTTCACCCAGATCCTCCAACGCCTTGCGACCCACCCCCACAGCTCTGCTGTCGCACCATATAATGGAAGGAGCAAGAGGCTGATAGCTTTTGTCCAGCATGACAAGTCCATGCATCTGATAGGAAATTCCTATTGCCTGAATATCATGGAAATTAATCTTGGCACAGGCCCGTAACTGCCTTGTAGCATTCTGTATATGCACCCACCAGGTGTCTGGATGCTGTTCTGCCCAACCTGGTTTTTGCGCTATTATTTCCAATTCGCTAGTATCAGGTGAAGTAACCGAAGCGACAACGTATCCAGTAGAGATCTCCAGCACGGTAGCTTTAACCGATGAACTACCGATATCAAAACCTAATAAATACCCCTCAACACTCATGGCAGGCACTCCAATCGCAGATGTATTCTGATTCTCCAATATATGAGGATATCTACACTATTCCAATGTAATTCAAAATAAAACATTATTTTTTTCCATAAACCTTAAATAATTAATTAAATTTAATGAAGTGATATAATATTATATCAGGTTCTACTACTGAATTTCTCTGATAATTTATGGAAAAACAAAAGCCCGGTATCAGAAGAGCATGTGATTATATCGATGCATTAAAGCAGGACTCTAAGACCCCTCTGCCGCCTATCCGACTATTGGCAAAATCTGCCGGTGTATCTTTTGTTACAATGTGGAAAGCACTTAAATTTCTTGAGGATAAAGGCAGCATCCTTACTGATTCACAGGGCAATCGGATATTCAGCAATGCGGCCACAAAATCTGCACCGCAAAAATTCCAGCCTCAGCCTCAACTTTTAAACGATTGCACCCCCTCCTTATCACGACACCATGTAACCGAAAAAATATATAAAGATATCGTTACCGGACGGTTTGCAGGCAGTGAAAGGTTACCTTCCTATAAAGAATTGCAGTTACAATATAATGTTTCTTTTGCAACACTGAAAAAATCCCTTACATCACTGGTTGAGCAGAAAATAATCGAGCCGTGTACTAATGGCTATCTGATTCCATCCTTAACCGGTAAAACCGGACATGCGCGAATAGCAGCTATCGGTTGCGGATTGGAAGATGGAAAGATTTGGATGGATTATCAGGACAAAAACTACTTCCGGGTCCTGGAATCTGAATGTATCAGGATGAACATTCAACTTGACCTAATTGTCTATTATCGCAACCAGGGAAGACTGCATTTTGTACACACTGCATCCGGTAAGGAGTATGATCTGAATAACCGGACCATTCTGGGATATATTTTTATCGTAGCAAACCTGGACAACACCCCTGAAGAGGTTCTGGAGCGGCTTGCTTCTCTCAAAAGGAATGTCGCAGTGCTGGATGTGGTAGGCGGATGGAAAATACCACGCAGTGCCAGAGAGAATCCTCTAATTCAGTTTTTTACCGCAACTGCCTCGGTACTTCCTGCCAAGAGAGTAGCTCAATATCTTTTGGGGAAAGGACATCGTAAAGTAGCTTTTTTCTCACCATTTCACAGGGCTCTGTGGTCCCAGCAACGCCTGAACACTATCAATGAAATGTTTGCCAGAGCTGATATTGCCGATGGCGTTGTTCCTTTCGTGTATAATAAATACGCATATCAGTGGGATTACCTCCAAAACCACCTTCACCAGGATGAATTGCTCTCTTTCGTTAAAAATTACAATCAATGGAGAAGCCAAACCCCAAATATTCCCCTCAAAAAATTCAACCATATAGGCTATAGCATGTTCAAATATATCACCCAGTGGAACTGCGCCAGTGGAGAAATTTACGAAAAAATGCAACCACTTTTTGAAAAAGCTCTCCAGGATTCATCTATTACCGCATGGGTGATGGCAAACGATTTTGCGGCAACCATCGCTATAGATTATCTGAAGGAACGTAATATCCGGGTACCCGATGATCTGTCAATAATTTCATTCGATAACACCCTCGATGCCATGGAGTACCAGTTAACCTCCTACGATTTTAACAACCATGGTATCATCACCCTGATGCTCAGATCCATTCTCGCCCCTCATACGGTTAAACCTAAACGCAAAGGTGTTTGTATTGAGGTTGATGGAACACTTGTAATCAGGCGTTCATGCTGAATAAACACTCTCAGCAGTATACCATCAGGTATTAAAACTGTTGTTAAAAGATATCAAAAAAGCTAATTTGTATGATCTTGGGAAAAGAATGGAAATCCGGGCCAATGCCAAAATGTTGACCATCATATCCAGATTTGCCCCCAGTAACAGCATCTTTTTTTCGGAGCCTTTTTACAGGAGTATTTTATGAGTGTCAAAATTTTTCTTGATGAGAGTGAAATACCTCGTCAATGGTATAACATTGCCGCTGATTTGAAAACCAAACCCCCTCTTGGTCCCGATGGAAAGCCCCTGAAGCCTGAAAGTCTTGCAGCGGTCTTCCCCATGAATCTTATCGAGCAGGAAGTAAGCACTCAACGCTGGATAGATATTCCTGAAGAAATTATCGATATGCTTTACCGGTGGAGACCATCTCCGCTTAAAAGAGCCGTTTATCTGGAAAAAGCATTAGGCACCCCTGCAAAAATATTCTACAAAGATGAAAGTGTCTCCCCTGCAGGAAGCCATAAGCCAAATACTGCAATTCCCCAGGCCTGGTACAATAAGCAGTTTGGAACAGAAATGATTACCACCGAAACCGGTGCAGGACAATGGGGAAGCGCACTGGCTTTTGCCTGCTCCCTGACAGGCTTGAAATGCAAAGTTTTCATGGTAAGGATAAGTTTCGATCAGAAACCTTTCCGCAAAACCATGATGCAGACCTGGGGCGGTGAATGTGTGGCCAGTCCAAGCAACGACACCGCCTTCGGAAGAAAAATTCTGCAGCAGGATCCATCCTGCCCCGGAAGCCTGGGAATAGCTATAAGCGAGGCAGTTGAAGCCGCAGTAAGCGATACCACCGGAAAGACCAAATACAGCCTGGGAAGCGTTTTGAATCATGTCATGCTTCACCAGACCATTATCGGGCTGGAAGCCAAAAAGCAGTTAGCCAAAGCCGGTATCAAAAAGCCGGATATTGTAATCGGGTGTGCTGGTGGAGGCAGTAATTTTGCAGGAATTTCCTTCCCGTTTGCTTACGATGTGATCAATGGTGAAAAAATTACCATAATCCCGGTTGAACCGACATCATGCCCTACCCTTACCAGAGGTATTTATACTTATGATTTTGGTGACTGCGCCGGAATGACCCCACTATTACCCATGCACACGCTGGGACACAACTTTCTTCCAGAACCGATCCATGCTGGTGGGTTACGTTATCATGGGATGTCTCCTCTGGTCAGTCAGGCTGTTATTGATGGATTGATGCAGCCGCGGGCCATTGCTCAGCTTGAATGCTATCGCGCAGCTATCAAGTGGGCAACTACCGAAGGTGGAATAATTGCACCTGAGTCAAGCCATGCAGTTGCCGCAACGATTCAGGAAGCTATAAAAGCTAAAGAGGAAGGAAAAGAAAAGGTAATCCTCATGTGCCTTAGCGGTCATGGCCACATGGATCTTCTGGGATATGAGAAGTTTCTCAGTGGCAAGCTCGAGGATCACTCCCTGGCCCAGGAAGAGATCGAGAAAGCTAAAAAAGAGCTGGAAGGCTTGCCAAAAATTGCATGATTTAACTTTAGCGGTTCCTTTTCCTGTTATCCTGGAGAGGAACCCGCCTCGACTTAATACCTCATTCTGGCAAAAAAGTGCCTTTTCAATCAGGCAAAAATTTTTTCTCCCGAAAAAATGTGATTTTTACTTCCAGAACATCCCTTTTACTGAAAAAAAATGTTATTAACTGCAATGTGCTAATTAGCCTTTACAACACGCCTTAAAGCAGCTTTTTTTACCTTTTTTACAACCTTTTTATTGTTTTAGCAAATCGGTAAGGCATGTGCCCTCTATTAGTAACAGCCAGCCCTAAAGATGGACATCAGAATGCGAACGTTCACAGCCTTCAGATTTAGGAAAACATTTTTCTTTGTCAAATCTGACCTGTTTCTGTCTTTTTTAGGTTATATAACGCATCGGAAGCCGGCAAAAAGAGATGCTTTAATTTAGAAGGCAAAAGCGCTCGCATTCTGACTTACTGATTGAATGGCCAGCAGAAACCAATAAAGGGCGCATGCCTTACCAAATTATAGGTTAGAAACGACATTCTGCGTTGGGAATGGCCTCTAAGGGAAAAAATTGGGTTTAATTTTTTATACACAACAGCTATATTATTTTCTCACGAAAAAGGAGT
>CAYPMS010000078.1:0-17334 GCA_964411655.1 uncultured Fibrobacter sp. | reverse complement strand
CCACCAAATCCACCACCCATCATATTTCCATCGGTGAAATTACCCATAGCGAAATTATAATCCCATACAGGTCCGGCGGTTATGGGTTTATCTCTATCTTTATACATATAATGGCTTTTAACCCAGGCATCAACGTTACGGGTTATTTCGTTAAGCACATGATTATTGACAAAAGAATTCATGTCCACATATTTTTTCCAGTCACCAACCGGTTGGGTATGCAGTGCATCGTGGAACTGTTGAATGTAATTTGTGATCCAGTCGATCTGCTGCTGATTAGGTTCAGGTGGATCAACGAGTTCCAGATCACTGTAACAGGTTGCAGTTGCGCCTGTACACTTCAGTTTAATCATTCCCGAGTCGTTTACCATCTGATCGAATTTAAAGATGTAGCCGCCTGAGAGTTTGGCCGGATCTGTGTCATCGGGTTTCAATTGTTTCAGATCCAAAACATCTTTACGGTTTTTTATTGGCTGAATCAAATTATAGATCCCTTCGTAATCAGCTTTTTCTACTATTCCGTTTTCCTGGTTGATAAAAACCTCTGCAAAGGCGTATTGAACCGTAGCAAGCCCGGCAGCTTTCCCCAGTTCAAAAGCAAACACATTGCGGACAAGTGAATTGTCAGTACACAAGGAGATCAGGGCCCAATCGGAACTTGCAGGCATACCTAATACCGGAAAATCAACATCTTTGTCATAATTATCCCATAATTCGATACGATAGGGTCTCTGAGCAAACATCATCATCGATGACTGACCACGGAGATGGTATCCGGCACGGGTAACCAGTGTCGGAGGATTACTGATTGATGCGACCCCGTTTACCGGTTCGAAAGTCATGAAAGCCAGATCTAAGAAATTGTATTTGTCTGGGGGCACACCTTTGGCATAACCATCCATGATAATGATAGGAATATCCGAGGTATAATCAAAATCGCGGGCAATATAAATTGCAGTACTATACTTACCAACCAGGGAGCCATCCACAAATGCAGCTGCTCTCAGTTGTGTAGTCTGTTTGATCGTAATAGCATTCCCTTCATAGAGAGGCGATGAAGAGGTAGGTAACTGGCCATCAGTCGTATACCTGATCTGGGCATCGGCAATCTTTGTGCTCATTTTAACAGACAAGCTGTCTTTAAATGTTTTAGAAGGTTCAGAAAATTCCACATCACCCAACATAACCGATGGTCCGAAAGTCGAGCTTTCATCAAGTAAAGTTATGATTTTTAAGTCCGCTACCAGTTCGCTGATCGGAATTATTGATGTAGCTTTTCCGGGCTTGGAAATGATCAGAGTATCCAGAATCGTTGCAGCGACTTTATTGAGATTTGCGGAATTTGACCCATTTTTAACATAATTTTTCCACAACCACTGCGATCCGCATTTCACTGCCTTTAGATTAAATTTTTCATTCCCTGAAAGAATGGAAATGATCAAGGTTTGAGAATTAGTAGCTCTGGGGATCAGCTCTTCAATAAGAAACCGATTCTGATTTTCCACATCGATTCTCTTAAGAAGTGCCCCGTTGATGGAATAAACGGCAATTGAAGCATTGGAGAGATCGCCAAGTTCAAGAATCTTATTCTTTATGCCTATAAAGCCTCTGTTTTTTTTGATGCTGCCAAGGCTAATTGATGTTTTACTACTTAACTGAAAATTCCCGGCATTATCAGACAGGCAGGATAAATTCAATTTTAATAACTTTAACTCCGCCTCTTTAACCGCTTTACCTTTCTGGTCTATTACTCTTCCCTTCAGATCAACTTCCTGTGCTTGAATTGGAAAGATAAGCCCCACCGTAATTGTAGCAATCAGACCACATCTGAAAAATCGATTCATATATCACCTCTCCGGAGGAAGATAATTTCAAAAACAGTATTACTCCTGATCGTTTTACTATACTAAACTTGTTAGTTAGTTGATAAAGAGATAAAGTTCAATATAATATAAGTAATATAAACATAAATTTTAATACCTGCGACATGCGTGCGTTATTGACATTTTACCTGTTCCATCCTTAAATTCTGTCTTATCTCCTGATTTAAGGTGATAATCAGTTTTTCGATTTTTAGTGTACTCCCGGAATCAATTCCAGCTTTCAGCTCAACTGCCTTTTTATCGATGTCTTATTAAGCATTATTCTTCATGGGATAGGCAATACAAAGCAGCAAACCCTCTGGACCATCCTAATACCGGGTGATTAACCATTGAAACAGATGCACTAATCGGTGAAATCTCCACCAGAACTCCAATTCCTATTAAAAAGGGGTTGTTGGCAAGTGATGCCTCCAGAGCGATAATTTTAAAAAGGCGATATTGTTCGCCAAGTATAAATCTTACAGGATCAGACTGTGAGGGTATGATTTCAATGACCACTCCCTGTGCGCCCAGACGATTGTTTGCGGTATGAAACCCGCTTTTAATGATTAATGGTGCATCTACTCCCTGCACCCTGCCTGATTTTAACGTAACATGATTTATGGATAATCCCAAAGCGGCTGCTTTAAAGGGAATCCATGCTGAAAATGCGCACTCTCCTACTGTTTGCTTTTCCTGCTTAAACCCACTGAGACCAGTCATGGTGCCATTGAAATCAATTCCAGCTCTTAAATAAGTAAATAGATCAAAACCAGCAGAAAAAAATCCTGTCTGTTCATAATACATTTCCAGAGCTGAAAAATGGGAAACAGCCAGTTTAAACCTGAACCTCCTTATTGACCAGAATACACCACCGAATGCCTTGTATATTGACTTATCTCTAAAGTTATCCATTCTATCGTAATAAGAGACCGTACCCAAAGCCACACCAAATCTTCTGCCACTATCGCAAAATGCAGCAGAAATCCATGGTTGACACCCCTGCGCACCGTTTTCCCACAAAACAGTTCCCAGATTTCCCATGGAAAATCCCTGTGGAAATGGTTCCTGAAGGTTTGCAGCTATCAGCGAATATGCGAATAATATCCCCGTGCATAAACACTTTATCGCCACAATATTCCTTTTTTCCTCAATAAAGTTGTTCCTTTTGTAGAAGTCAATTCAGCTACTACAAAAAACGGTCCACATTGCACTGTTTTTCCATTATCAGCCTTGCCATCCCAGAAATACTGTTTACTGGCAGAGCCGTTAAAGCAGCGCACTTTTCTTCCCCTAAAATCAAAAATGCAAAGATTCACACTGAAAGAAGCCGGCAGGTTCAATTTTATGCTCAGCAAATCATCTTTTCCATCTTGATCGGGAGTAAAGGGAACCGGTCCGATTTCGATTTCAGGTTTAGAAACGTTTCGCCAGAAAAGAGCATCATTTGGATAACCAGGAGTTCCCCCCTTTGTTGATATAACCCAATCAGTGGAATCACACCCACCAATCATATTATTTACTCTTTCGATTGCCCTTTGAGTGTTTTCAAACCACGAATACCGGTAACACACGATATCCCGCAAATTTCCATCGGCATCAAAGATACAGAGAGTATCATAATAATTATTCAAAGCGTGCCAGACCTGTGGCTGTAAAACCGGAGAAATGCCTGGAAAGGAATTAAGAAACTGTTGTTTACTTTTTGCGATTACCAGAAATGCCCCCGGCTCAAGCAAATAATCACTATTTGTTATTACCGATGTATTCTCGAAATTGCCTGCTTTCCAATTTTTCAGATTAATTGGCATAGAAGAAACATTAACCAGTTCGAACCATTCAGACTCAAATTTCGTTCCGAAAGGAAATATTTCGTTAATTTTCAGTGGACTGTGAGGAAGAAGAATCGAAGACAAATCGATTCTCCACTCGGTATTTTCTATGGAAAGCCGGTAATCCACACTGTCAACCTTTAAAGAGAACACCAATTGTGCCATGTTTTTTTCCAATGATAACATGCCCTGCAAAATTACCGAACCAGCCTTTTTTAACGAGTAGTATAACCTGTCTGACTGGAGATCCGGGTTAACACATACACATAAAAGTGTACAGACTACATTTTCCTGAAAAGGAACATAAGAACCTAATGTAAACTCTGCAATCCACCCTTGCTGCATGCTTTCCAGCCATCCGGGAGATACGTCAGTTGGGCAATTGTCAAAGTTTTTATTATCAGAGAGAAATCTGGTGGGAACAATCGAGTACCCTTCGGTATTTCCGGGTTCAGAGAAAGCTATTTTCCCCGATACAGGAGATTCTGATTCCAGAGGATTATCTGAGAGCAGACAGATAATCGAATCGATATTGTTACTGCTTCCCTTATATAAAAGTATCCCGTCATCATCGGAGAGCCCATTTCCCAGCTCCGCATCAGCGCAACTGAAAAGAACCGTTCCCTTGCTGATTGGCAGTGCACATCCCAGTTTCTCCACTGCTGTCTTGTAATCGGAATCCAGAATCAGTCCAATCTGTCCCGAAGCAAGAAATGGCTGGTCCACCACACAGAGATCATGACCGTTTACAGGCATACCGAAAGGTAAAATCGAGTCGGCTTCGTTTCCATCGCTGAGGAACAAATTATCGATAAAAAAAGTGTCAGAGCCCAGATTGATAATCTCCACGAATTCATGGCTTTTTCCACCGCAGAGCACAGATTCTAAACCATCTGGGTTTCTGTACAACTCGGTTATTATCAGTTTCTGAGAAAATAGCAGAAAAGGGCAAAATATTATTACCAGAAAAACGAGAACAGAATTGGAACCGTTCAGTTTATCCGGACCAAACAACACTTAATATTACCCTAAAAATTATGTTAATGGGTGAGAGAGATCAGCTTTCATACAAAATAAAAGGTCTTCCAGAGGCAATCAAATCTTTATTTATGCCTGAACAAAAAAGTTTTCATTATTTCTAAGATTCCGGGTCATCAGTAATAATGTCTTTTCAAAAACCTTTTCTGTGGCATTGATCAGTAATGATTGTTTCAGTATTTTATAACTCATAGTAAGCATAATAAAACATACCAGTGCCTGAGGGAGAAGCTATGGCTCTTGCGGATATAATAAAAGCTGCGATGGATCAGATTCAGACCATTTCAAAAACTGAGACAGTTATTGGGGAACCGATTCAGGCCGGGGAAGTCATTCTGATCCCCGTATCACGTCTTTCGGTAGGGTTTGCTGCCGGTGGTGGTGATGGTGGAAAAAGTGAGAAACATGGATCAGGAGCTGGTACCGGCGGTGGAATCAACATAAACCCAGTAGCTTTCATTTCAGTGTGTGGTGAAAGAGTACAAGTCCATCCCATCTCTCCTTCAGATTCAATATCACTAAGCCAGCTTATATCTGCAGCCCCGGAGTTATTCAGCAAAATATCTAAATATTTCAAGAAAAAAGACGAAATGACTGAAGAAAAATAGCCAGTATGTTTACTTTTCCAGATCAGACGGTTTATTATCAAAGAAATTGGTTATTTAGACTGCCTCATTGCACTGGATACCCTACGGCTGAAGAACGTAGTTACAATCGTTTGAATCAGGTACTTTATAGGAGTAACTTTTAATTATGTTCGATAGAAACAATCCTGAAATTTTATGGGTATCCCCTGATAATAGCGAAGGCCAGGGGACTTGGGAAAATCCCTACGGTTCGATAAAAGAAGCATTGCGGGTTATTAAACCGGGCAACACTTTAGTGCTCAAAGATGGAATATACCGCGAAAATCAGACTTTTGAAATTTCCGGTACACCGCAAAAGCCAGTCAGAATAGTTTCCGATGATGACGCCACAGTAATTATAGAGGAAAGCTGCTGGTTTTTTTATGACACCAGCGACCTGATTATCTCTGATCTTATCTTTAAAAATTCCCCCTTTGGAGCTATCTCTGTAATTGGTAACTGTAAAAGGAACCGGTTCGAATCTCTGCAGTTTATAAATTGCGGATCAAAAAAAGAAGCTTCCTGCACGATGTACTTTGGAGGCTCTGGTGGATGTTTCAATGTAGTGGAGAATTGCCGTTTTGAAAGGGAAAATCAATTCCAGGAACATCATCAGAGCACAAACAACGCATCCATAGCAGTAATGATCTCAGAAGGTGACACAAATGAATCAAGTCCTCTCCTTGATCATATACTACGCCGCAATCACTTTTCAAATTACGGCTTTGCTATTCTTATCGGAACCCGTGATTCCACTATAAACCCATATGGACATATCGTAGAATTCAACACCATCCGAAATTGTGCTTCCGATGGCATAATTGTCAAATGCGGCGACACTCAGATCCGGGGAAACCTGCTTGAAAATTGCAGAAGCTGTTCTATCAATATACAGGCAGGAGTAGGCAGTATCATCGAAAACAACCGGATAACTGATTGCAACACAGGGATAAGTATCAATGGCAGCGGTCATAGCGTGACTAACAATTGCCTGGTCAGATGCAAAGAGGAAGCTATCAGAATCTGCGGAAAACAAAATGAAGAGAAAACTGCAGCAAGCAACCTTCTGATTGAGAAAAATACCCTGATTCAATGTTTCACAACTGAGAATCAGCATTCTGCTTTCATCAGAATTGAACCCGGTACAACCAGTGTCATCCAGCAAAATCTTTTCCACGGGAAAGGCCTCCCTTACCATCTAAGCAATAATGTGCTGAACCAGAAAGCAGAAATCGATTCTGTAAAACAGATAAAAACCGAAACTGTCATTGATAACAACCTGGGCTCCGGTGACTGTGAAATCCTCAAGGGAATAACTGCAAGATCTGTTGAATTCATTAAAGCAGAAGCGGACATTTTCGAAAATGATTCCGGGTATGGGGCAAGTGGATGGGTACTCAAGCCTGAGGGCTTTGATATCAATGGTGACGAGCACGGCGAAGAAACCGATTACCTGGAAGCAAGTATTCTGGAAGATGATGATGGGAATCTGATCATACCAGGTGAAAATTACAATGAAGATATTTTCAGCAGATATTTTTCAGAAGCAGTGGATCTTCAGGATTTTAATAATGATGAATACGGAAACAGTATTCCAGAGATATAGAAAAGGACAGGCTCATTCCTTGACTCTTCTGGTTCTGATCTGAAGTTTCACACACTATAGATTTTATTTCACCTGCTCCCAGGATATCTGCTCCACTTTCTTTTTCAAATTTTCACAATACTTCTCCAGATTTGAAAGTACCTGAGAACTGTATCGGATAACGGCCGATCCTGTACCAAAAGTGGATACTTCACCCTCGCACAACGTGACCACTGCACCCAGAATCAGAGCATTGCCATTGATTTTGGCCATTTTATCGGTGATTATAAGCCCCTTGAATATCCCATTTGTTATTTGCAGTTCCGCAGTTTTATACTGATTATGAACTATCAGGATTCCACTTGAATTTTCAAAATGCACTGGGCCCACATAATCCTGGGTCAAATAAATCAAACCGTGAAATGGCGTGGTTAAGCCCGAACTTTTGTATTCATCCAGCGTTCCTTCAGGTAAACCAAGAAAATCCTCAGGTGAAGAGAAAAACTGTTCGACAGAAGCGTTTTCCTCACTAACAAGCGAGCGGATGCTTTCGAAATCATGCATTGACAAAGGAGCTATGCCATTACCACCTACCGATGCACTGCCTTCCAGAAAAAGCAGATCGCATGTACTGACACCCAGTGTACCAGGACCTATCATTATGTTGGTGGTATCATAATCACTGCCATCAATCTGAATATTTCCTTTCACAGTGATTCGACTTCTGGCTGTCAAAGCTCCTCTTACCGGAGGAAATGGTATGGAGATGTGGGGAGAAAGTTTTGCCACAGATTGCACCATTGTCATCCTGCCCTGAAATACGGCTGCACTGTTTATCCATACAGTATCACTCGATGAATTAGTGCTGCATGAAACCGAAAAGCTGCCACTCTCGAATGGTTTGTTGTCACAGTAGATAATCCTGTTATTTTTTACAGGTTTGAATGTACCTGCCCGAATCTGCCCATAAAGATGCTCTTTTCCTGCTTCGGCAATGTTAACCAGATTAGATCTGTACCTTCGGATCCGGCTCTTGCTGGTACTGTCTCTTGAAGAAATCATGAAGCTGGCAAGAATAAGATTAAAAATCACCCCGACTACCAGAACAGAAATTACCGCGTTTCCATTATTATTATACTTCATGTTCATTATTAACACGTACACCTTTTAATTGACATTCCTTATATTTACTTCTGTGCTTTCAGCCAGAAAAACCCGATTGTTTCCCTGTCCGATATATCCACCGATTACAACACCGAGCACCTTTGCTTCTGCACCAGAACTCAGGGATACGCCACTGTTGTCTTTAGGGATAATCGAAATGGAATCAATAATCATACTGATTTCCAAATCCCTGTTGTTAAATTGCCTGCACAGGACTTTTTCTGCTTTGTTTTTAATGAAATATGAGATTCTGTCTGCAGAATAGATATTTGAATTTTGCGGATAAGGCCCAGAATTTAACGGAGCAGCCAATTGAATAGTATCTGGATTACCAGATAAACTCAGCCCTACTCTACTAATCTCCTTAAAAATTATACTGCCAGCTTCCAGGCAAACCCATTTTCCCCAGGAAACGTTTGCAGGTCTGTTAACAAGGATTTTCGTATCTGTGTACAATGCCTCGGAATACAGAGTGGTCCTTATCTGGCCTTTATTAACGAATATTGTTAATTCATCGCTGACAGTATCGGAAAGATGTAAATCGACGCCGTTACCCGGGAGTCCCAGACCAGCCATACGGATATCCTTCTCTATCATATCACAGGCACTTATTAAATCCCTTTGAAGCATTGCTTTATCATTTTCTCTGGATGCTGCCTTTGAAAAACTGAGCTGAACTTTGTAGGCTGAAGAGATTACTACTGCACTCAAACTCAATGCTACTACCAACTCCAGTACAGTCAGTCCTGATAAAGAAGAAACGTTTTTCATATCATGGTTTTGCAATTATGGTTGAGAGTTTTATCGAGTGTTTTTCCGTAGAAACAGGCCAGATGACCATAAGATCAATCTTTTTCTGTACACTATCGCCTGAGACCGTCCAGCAGCGAAGAAACCTGGATCTCACTGTGTCCGAATTGCTGTAAATTGAAGAATACTCGGATCTTCGCAGCTCCTCCAACAACTGATAGCCACATGATGTAGCTGCTGATAGCTCTTTTGCAGAAACATTGGAATTAATCAAATTTACTACACAGGCATTCAGTCCAGTAACTAACAAAGCCAGAAGAATCATGGCAATTGTGACTTCAACAAGCGAGCTTCCATTCTGCTTATTCATACTGACTCCTTGTTTAAAAACCTATTCTTGATTATAGGCTTAAAAAATGAAAAAAAACGGAAGTGGTTGTTCCGGTTTTGAACCGGTACTTCAGACAGACAGGAGAGAGCCGTTTGTTTAAACATTTAATAGAGAAGCTATCTTTCGGGTATTTTAAAAATTCCAAAATAGTGATTGGAAAGGTACTAATAAACCTCCTCTGCAGGTTTGAATTTTTTAACACTGTTGATCTTCATGTTTCATGATTATTATTTTTTCATCCGTTCTCATGGAAACGGAACACGGTGAAAATCCGTGACGGTCCCGCCGCTGTAAGCGGGTATCGGCCTTTTATGAATATATTCAGCCACTTCGGGAGAAATCTTATCACCAAACTCCCCAGGGAAGGTTAAAGGTCGAGCCTGATCCCGCAAGTCAGAAGACGTCCTTGAGCAACTCACAGAAATCTGATGGCAAAGGGTTTCGGTAAATTTCTTTTTTTGGAAATTTGCCGGAGCCCTTTTTGTTTTCAGATTGTAAAAAAATCAAAACACCTGAAAACAGAAAACAGTAAAAAGAAGGAGATGAGACGATGGATCTTAAATCAATCCTACACGAAATAAAACCAGCTGCAGATGCATCCCTGGCCAGAGAAATACAGGCAAAACTTGACGATCTGACTAAACCGCAGGGTAGTCTGGGAAGACTGGAAGAGTTTGTCATGCAGTATTGCCTGTGCAGGGCAGATGCTGCTGCAAACATAAGTAACATGTGCCTGTTCACATTTGCAGGTGACCATGGGATCACTGGTGAAGGTATTGCACCATTCCCAAAAGATGTCACTTACCAAATGGTACTCAATATGTGCAATGGCGGAGCAGCGGTAAGTGTCATGTGTAAAAATGCCGGAATCAATTACAAGGTAGTTGACGTAGGTGTTGATGCTGATTTCGAGGCACATCCCATGTTAATCCAATCCAAGGTCGCCCGTGGTACAGCAAGCTTTAAAAATAATTATGCAATGACCTCCGATCAGTGCTCTGAAGCAATTAAGAGAGGAATCGAGCTCGCATCGAAATCCAATTATGATCTGGCTGGTATCGGTGAAATGGGGATTGGCAATTCATCATCCGCTTCGGCGCTTTATTCACTTCTTCTGGATATTGACCCGGATTTGACTGTTGGAGCCGGTGCCGGAGCTACCGGTAGACTTCTGGAAAAAAAGGAGAATGTCATTCGTGAATCGGTTCAGTTTCATCGCGCAACATGGGACAAAACCCCATTTGATGCTCTTAGGCGGCTTGGCGGCTTTGAAATTGCGGCAATGGTCGGGTTCTGTCTGGGCTCTGCAATGAAAAGAGTCCCGGTGGTAGTTGATGGTTTCATAGCATCATCAGCGGCTCTGGTAGCTTTAAAGATGGCTCCGGACATAAAAGACTATCTGTTTTTCTCCCATTCATCCGCAGAATCATTTCATAAAGGATTTTTGAGCATGTTTGGTATACGCTCTATACTTTGTCTTGACATGCGTTTAGGTGAAGGTACCGGATCGGTTCTTGCCATGCAAATCATCAGTCAGGCAATGAACTGTTATCATCAGATGGCAACATTCAGTTCTGCTGGGGTAAGCAGGGAGTAGCAATCAAATCGCCCCCAAAAGTCCCCTCAAAGGGGGGGCTTTAAAAATACTGTCTCATCCTGGAGTATTTCATGAATGACAAAATGGCAATGAAACCATGTGATCTTGTCAATGTAATAATCTGTAAAGCTGCTATTATTAACGATTTGAGGCAAATCAGATAAGGGATAATACTGTCCGAATGCCGATGGCAGCAAGAGCAAACAGAATGGTTGAAAGATACATTAACTTATTCGCCTCAGTTATATGACACGGCTTAAGAGAAACACGAGCATCACCGATCAACTCTCCCTGATGCGCTTTTCCCTTATAATAATTGAGGCCACCAAGCTGCACGCCCAGTGCCCCTGCAAATGCGGCCTCTGAAATACCAGAATTGGGACTTTCATGTTTTGATCCATCTCTTCGGGCAATCCTTGCAGCCCCTGCAGCATCTTTGCCTAAAATCACTGAAGCCATGACAATGAATGGAGCTGTCAATCGCGCTGGAACCCAGTTTGCCAGATCATCGATACGTGCTGAAGCCCAGCCAAACATCAGATAACGCGGTGTACGGTATCCAAAAGTGGAGTCCAGTGTATTAATGGCCCTATAT
The DNA here is from genome assembly GCA_964411655.1 of uncultured Fibrobacter sp. Lineage (GTDB taxonomy): Bacteria > Fibrobacterota > Chitinivibrionia > Chitinivibrionales > Chitinispirillaceae > JAAYPC01. The sequence goes on along the minus strand of CAYPMS010000078.1, from coordinate 5,894 downwards.
AATATTGCACCTACAGGTCCTCCTATAATCGCAAACAACAATGGAGCAGTAACTCCATCAACCAGATTCTCGGCGACCGATTCAACCGTCCCCCTAACCAGATCTGGTTCATCAAGCATTTCAGTATCCCGCCCCACCATCATCCCCAATGCCTTTCGCGCTTTGGAAAGGTCACCCGACTGAAGCGCACGTAATACTCTCTTTGCATGTTCATTCAGATCCCTGGCAGCAATAGTTGTATAGATAATTAATATGCCGATTATATCAGAAACCAACGGGTGAATCTTTCCAGCTGCAAATAAAAGCAGTGAAGCCAGAGTGGCAGTTCCAGCAACTATGATAATAGCAGTCGTAACACCTGCCAAACGGGCATTGCTGATTATCTTGCGCATTGGTTTTTCCAAAACCAGAGCAGCACGACCTATATACCTGACCGGATGTGGAAACCATCGTGGATCCCCCAGAACCGAATCCAGAACAAATGCAACCGCGACCTGATATTCTATGCGCATCAAAGCCCCATTAATCTGTATAAGTTCTTTACATCAACAGCTTCTCTAAAAATATCCGCCAGTCTATCCAGCGCAGGTTCTATATCATAGCAGGTAACCACTTTACCAAGTGGCGGAAGTCCCTTTTTACTGCGCAACCGGTCCACAAACCATCGTCGAAACTCATCGCAATCAAATACGCCATGCAGATATGTACCCCATATTCTGTGATCATTTGTACCTACTCCTACCGGGTCTTTCTTCTTGCCGGTAAAAAGCACCGTCCCTGCATTTATAGTGGTTCGGCCATGATGAATCTCATAACCTTTTACTACATGACCAGACATAGCATGCATCGCTTCGGTGCGCTGCAGAATCTTGTCAGGTCCCAGTATCGTGCAAATATCCAGTAATCCAAGCCCCACGCATTCACTTCCATCAGATTCAACTTTATTAGGATCTGCAATCGCTTTCCCCAGCATCTGGAAACCACCACAGATACCTGCAATTTCCACAGAACTGCATCTGGAAAGTTCAATCAGAGCTTCGGCAATTTTACTATTACGAAGATATGCCATATCTGAAGGCACATTCTTGCTTCCAGGTATGATCACTGCATCAAGTTTATCGAGTTGATAAAAATCACGTACGATACGTAATGCGACATCGGGTTCCAGTCTTAACGGATCAAAATCAGTGAAATTGCTGATGTGAGGCAGATCTATTATACCAATAGTTACCTCATGCTGTTCATCTTTATCATTTCTGAGAAACTCTCTGCATTTAAAAGCAACCGAGTCCTCTTCGGGGAGCCCTAAATTGACAATGTAAGGTAACACACCCAGAACCGGTTTTCCGGTATGACGTTTCAGGTAATCAAAAGCGCTTATAAGCTGTGACTCATCTCCACGAAACCGATTGACAATAAAACCTGCTACCAGATCGTGCTCCCAAGGCTCAAAGGTTTCCATTGTACCTATAAATGAAGCAAACACACCTCCACGATCGATATCACCGACCAGCAGCACCGGTGATTCAGCATAAGATGCCATTCTCATGTTCACGATATCATTTTTTTTAAGGTTGACTTCTGCAGGGCTTCCAGCACCCTCAAGTACAATTGCATCGAAGTGTCTGGCCAAAGAATCATAGTTTTGCCTTACAATATCAAATGCGTTGAACTTGTATCTCTCATACCGAGAAACCGTCATGGATCCGATTGGTTTTCCGTTTACTATTATTTGGGAACCGGTTTGGCTGTCTGGTTTGAGCAGGATTGGATTCATACGTGTATCCGGTGTAAGGCGGCAAGCCTGAGCCTGTACTGCCTGAGCTCTCCCCATCTCGCCACCATCATCAGTAACATAGGAATTTAGCGAGATATTTTGCGCTTTAAAAGGTGCGACTCTGATTCCATCCTGCACCATAACCCGACACATAGCTGCAGTAAGGATACTTTTCCCTGGGTTAGAACTGGTACCCTGAAACATCAGTGCTGCTGTTTTTTTACGCTTTATCCTGACTGGTCTGCTGTTTAAAATTTTATTAAGATGATAAGCAAGAAAGCTGTTATCAGCATCGTTGCGAACAGCGACTCTTGCATATGATTTATCAAGACCTTCAAAAGAATCACAGATCCGGATGGCTATTCTCTGCTTTAATAATTGATCACTAATAAAATGCGCATCCAGCCCCTCCCTATTGATACGCAGAAGGAAGAAATTTGCACAAGAGTCAAAAACCTTCACACCATCAATAGCACTCAGCCGCCGATATTGACGGTTGCGGTCAAGAGAGATCAACTGACGGGTTCTTTCGCCATATTGGTCATCACCAAGGCATTCGATGCCTGCAGTTTGAGCAAACACATTGACCGACCATGCAGGCAGAATGGAACGTAAAGCATCAATAACCGGTTCAGTCGCATGGACAAAACCCAGGCGGATACCCGGAATAGCATAAAACTTGGTCAATGATTTGAGAACGATAACATTAGGGAGCTCTTCTGAAATCAAACTTACATAGCCATTGACAAAGTCCGCAAATGACTCATCTACCACAAAATAAGTTGAAGTGGCTTTTCTGGCAGCTCTGATAATTGCATCACGGGCCACCAGACGGCCGGTGGGATTATTAGGTTGCCCGAAAATTACTGCTTCAGCACCGTTAAGGCCATTAATTAACATCTCGATATCAAAAACAAATTCATTTTTAGCAGTCAAAAATACATGCTCAATCGGAATCCCGGCCATACCGAAAGCTGCAGCATAATCGCTGTAGGAAGGGACGGGGATAACGGCACGCCTGCATGGGAGAGCTCGAGGAATAGCATACAGAAGCTCTGTCGATCCGTTTCCTGCGATAATATTTTCACACTTGCATCCATGCACCGATGCAATTGCACTGATTAATTCTTTGCATTCTCTGTCCGGATAGTTTATTACCTTTTTTACAGTGCGACTGATAGCAGCACGAAGTCCCGGAGGAGGTCCGGCAGGGTTTATACTTGCGCTGAAATCAATCAGATTTTCTTCAGGGCAGCCAGCTTTATTGGCTAAGAGACGGATATTTCCGCCATGTGGGATGAGAGAGTTCATGATAGGGACGGACTATGTTTTTGTTTTTAATTTTTTTATTTCCGAAAAACGGACTCTTTATGCTATTCTATTTCTATCTTTATATAGGCATCGATTGGATTGAAATATACAATGGCTCAAGTTGCCCGACAATCAGGGACGGACTATTTTTTATCTATCCGGACTATCTTTTATCTGCTATACAGTGATTCAACTGATATACAGTAATTCCAGGGATTCAGGTTCAGTTAAATACCTTAAATACTCTGCTCAACGTATTTGTAATGCACAAAAAGCTATCCTAACAATATCTTTTCAATCTCTTCACGGTGGCTGTTAAAAAACTGATATGACCTGCTCTCATCTTGTGCGGCTGTCATCTCCCAAATATCCTTTTCCCCAAAAAGAACGCATTGATAATATTTAAATGCATTGGACAATAAAAAGTGCAACTCCAGAATATGTTTTGCTCCAAATCCGGTTTCATTGTGCCATAAATTTCGCATTTGCCTATCTGTTATCAACAGATAGTCTGCCCATTGAGTTACTGTGGATGGCTTATGCTGAAGTAATATATCAATAGAGTCATTCAGGGTATCCGTACCTTTTTTCATTGTTTTCCTGCTTAGTATCCCCCGAATGATATGTTCACATATACAAGAGTAGAAATAGTCAAATTTAAAACTACTTCCTTTTTCCATTAAAGCTTTTGCACCTAACTGAATGCAGGCCGCACCCTTACCGGGAGATTGCGATCCAGTTAAAACGATACATGGAAAGTAATCCGCATAATTACGCAGAATAAAAAATTCATCACCTGCATAATCGGAAATTCCAAGATCAAGAATGCAGAGATGAAATATTATATTATCATTTATAAAATCCATTGCCATGCTGGTGGAGGACGCTTTTCGAAAATTAAACATTTTTACCGGTTCTAGAAATTCCAAAATCAAATCCTGATAACCAGGATCATCCTCCAATAAGAGTATATTAAGGCACCCATCAAGAAAACTATAGTGTTCCATTTTCATTTTTCCCGCGCTTTAAACCGAAAATGCGGAAGAAGCTCGTTAGTGATTTTCTGACGCATCCGCAAACTAACACGCTCCCAAATACTGTTGAGTTCAGTATATACTTCCTCGCTTATCACCTTAGGCCTGAGTGTCTGGAATTTTTCCGGAACAGAATCGTACCTGACTAAAAGATAGGCCATGTATAAAGCATATTCATCTGCTTCAATTTCCCCACTCTCAAATGCGTTTTTTATCTTCAGTAAAGTTTCCTGCCTTACATTTGTCGTCAGCAAAAAAGAATTGCTTTGTTTCTGCTGCAGAGTTTTTTTGGACATTGAAATTAACATTATTCCAGACAATAAGATAACGGCGAAATTAATCAAGAGAATTTTTCTATGGTGTTTTTTTTTATTTACTAACGATCTTTCAGCCAACTTATTAGCCATTGAGGCAATTACTTCTTCGCGACTCATTTTTCGGGAAAGACTACATCTCATGGTAACCAACTTATTAACTCTGATCAGATTCAATTATAGAAAAGATGCAGCAAAAATTTCAACAACCAATTATAGGGACGGACTATCTTGTTTATGGAAAGAAGAACGTAGGAAAAACGAACAGACTAACATTTCTCGATTTCACGATTCTCTTTTCCTGTTTTCCAATTCTTTTCTCCCCTTTTTATACGCTTTACCGGTTACATCCCGCATTTTTAGGGCTTATTAAACCCTTAGTAGAATGTAGCTGGTAATGATTTGGATTTGTGGATCAAATTAGTCCGTCCCGGAATCTGAAACCGGTTTGAAATTTGCAGTCATTTTTATGCTAACCAGATACACATCCTTCACATCCTTTAAAGGAGAGAATCTTATGCCTCGCATGTTCCGCATGGAATTACCCGGTTCGCTGGTACATATAATGGCACATTCGGTCGAAGAAAAACCCTTATTCGTTGACGATAAAGATAAATCAGAATTTCTTTCCCGTTTTGAGAAAAGCCTTACTAAAAGTGGATTTCTCTGTTACACATGGGTACTGATGGATAATCATTATCACCTATTTCTAAGAACAAGTGAAAAACCTATGAGTAAACTGATGCGAGGCCTTAACGGAGGATACGCCGCTTATTACAATAAAAGACATGGCAAGCATGGACCTTTATTTCGCGGCCGTTTCAAATCAGTCCTTTGTCAAGATCAGGGTTATGCGGCTCAACTAATCAAATACATAAACCTCAACCCTTTGCGTGCCGGAATGGTCAATTCATTAGAACAGCTCAAAAATTATATCTGGTGTGGCCATGGCTTTCTGATGGGAAACAGTAACGCTATAGGAAAGACCTTTCAAAAACGCGAAGAATGCCTTCGTCGCTTTGGGGAAAATGAAGAAGAGGCACTAAAATCATATATAGATCTTCTGATTCAAAGCTGCAGAGGAAAATCAGAATTGGCAGGTCAACTTTCAAATGTAGAGGCAACCGAAATTAGTGGTTCCTGCAAAGGATGGCCTGCAGTAATCGGAGATCCAGAATTTGTAACTAAAATCATGAGCGCCTACAAAGATGAAATTCATCGAACCCATCGTAATGCTGACTACCCCCATGTACTGGAGACCACCGCACAAAAGGTTTGCCTGGAATTTAGTATCACTTTAAAAGAACTGAAAAAAAGAGGTAGGAATAATACCAGAGCTTTTGCGCGCGCGGTATTCTGCTATCGGTTGCATATGCAGGAATTTATCCCTCTTTCGGTTATAGCCAGCTTCCTTGGTACCACAATTTCTCCAATTGCTATACTGGTTCAGAAGGGAGC
>CAYPMS010000077.1:0-17419 GCA_964411655.1 uncultured Fibrobacter sp. | reverse complement strand
GCATTTTATTAGCTTTTCGATTGATATTAATCAAACTTAACCGGACACTACTGATTCCGGATAATTCATTAAATCGAATCTTCATTTCAAATCCTGAAGTATGTTGTTTGAATATGAGATGTGCCGTTAAAAATAAAATTACGAGCCTAATGTAACAGCCCAGATAAGCGAAAATGAGCGGAATATTAGTCTGGTGCTGATAGGATTATCCAGAAGATCTTCACCGGTAACAAATGAGTAGGATGTACCAAAATTAAAGCGGGCGCCCAGAGCTCCTGTGAAGTTTCTGAGACCTCCTGAAACACCGAAGGTGATGTTGAAAAGATCTATACTTCTGAAAATATTGGATTTTTTTGGATTTACCGGAGAAAAATCGGTACAGAAGCCAGAGTGGAGACTCAGGTGCTTTGTAATCCGGTAACTTCCTCCAATCGCTGTGTTTATTACTGTCTCGTTGTCGTAGAAATAGTCTGGAAAGGGCATCTCCGAAACGGTTGTCCCCTCGGTTCCATTGAATGTTTCGCTTATTGCAATTTCATTGCTGCGTAATACAGTGTATTTGCCAAAGCCCTGGTAGAGATTAAGATCCAGCTCAAAGGACCATCTGTCTTTAAAGTAAGACAAACCAAAAGAAAATTGGGCGGGTTGTTTATATTCGAATACTGCATTTGTATCTCTTAAATAAACGGACAAGACTGTATCTTCTTTGTTCATTATAATGTCATAATAGATCCAGCCATTGTGGAAAAGTCTTATCCCTGGGGTTCTGAGCATCACACCGAACCGGATATTACCGGTTATTTGCAGTTGTATACCAGCTGATACGGCCAGATGCAAAATCGTTCCGTTAGTGTGAAAGGACAGGAGAAAATCGAGAGGATCGGAGTCCTGAGGATGTCCGGTCAGGGATTGATTGATATCTAAACTGGTATATGGAAAACTGATTCCCAGTCCGGCACGGAAATTTTTGTTAATAACCAATCCTGCGGCAATAGAAGGGTAATAAGTAGTAAAATAAACATCGTTAAACATTGAAAGATCGAAACCTTTGTTTTCTGCTTTTGCAGTTGCATCGAAAGACGGGCTCCAGAAAACCGGTTGACTCAAAGCGACACTCAGGCTCAACGGGTTGGGGTATTTAAGTCTGGCAACTACTCCAAGAAATCCCGGTGTTCCTTCAATATTTGATGTGCGAAGAGTGCTTGAGAAGTCTTTCAAACGGAATTTCATCAGTTCCAGACCGTTGTAACTGGCATTAAGTGCAAAGCTTTGAGTTAATCCTAATCCTGCCGGGTTATACCAGGTGGCAGTGATCCCTGAAGCGCGGGCCACATAAGCGCCAGCCTCAGATGCTTCGATCTGACCTATAGGTATTCTATTGTAGTTGGACACGATTGGTGGTGTGGGCAGAGGGATTAGGGAGAGTGATTGAGAGGCAAATATTAAGGTTAACAGGAATGTGGAGCTGAATCTATTACCTTTTATAATGATATGAAGCATGATCTCCACGAGGTGCTATTCTAACTTTTAAAGGTTATGATTATAATTCTTTCACAGTTGTCTGCTACCTATCTATTGCAGTTGTTCTGCTACAGAAGGTGGATGGAGGAGGGGGTAATAATGGAAAAGCAAAATATAGACCGGGGAGGAAAAAAGTTAAAGGAACAGATGTCAAAACAGGGACCTTTTCTTTGGGGACGGAGCAAACCTACCTCAAATCCGAAAAGCTTTACAAGACAGATACTGTGAGGTGGTTTCACAAAAAACTTACATAATTGATAAGAATTATTTCTGGAAACAATTTAGGAATAACAGTAAACTTGAAAAAAAATAAGGAACCGGCCTGGTGGGCGAAAAATCATGTCTTAGGTTGAATCATCTAACCAATTTTTAGGAGAGAATTATGGCTTTTTTAGTATGGAGTGAAAAATTTTCAATTGGAATCAAAGAGATCGATGATCAGCACAAGAAACTGATCGAACAGATCAATATCCTGCACTCTGCTATGCGTGAAGGAAAAGCAAAAGATGTTATGGGGAATATACTTGATGAATTGAAAGCATACACAAAATACCATTTTTCAAACGAAGAAAAAGCTTTTGAAAAGTATAACTACTCAGAGAAATACTCGCACATTCAAAAACATAATGGCTTTGTAAAGCAGTTGGGTGAAATAACGGATCAATATAACTCAGGAAGCCTGGTTATCAGTATCAATTTGCTTGATTTTCTCAACAAATGGATTTCTGAACATATACAAAGAGAAGATAGAAAATATGTTTCGGAGCTTAGAGGAAAAGAGATTGATGGCTAAATTTGGCCATCTGTGCTACAACTTTTCTACTTTGGGACTATAAGCACTATCACTTCGATTGGCATTTGAAATTCGAAATCTGAAAGCTTGTTTCCGTTACCGACTTATTACTTTAAATTTTTCGGATAGGTGATTACAACACCACCTATCCCACTGGGCGTTACCCGGTGCTGTTATTATAGCGTTCCTTCAGGGCTTATATTTGTTCTTTCTACTTCGATATTTGTTATTCGATATTCAGGTATTCATTTTTCGTGATTCCATCCTCGTTTAAGCAAACAAAACAATCCATACTATCTACCCAAAAATTACTTATTTTTAACTCTCCTTAGCGCTTGCATTTTATACCTTATTCAATCGTAATAACCTGCTTGCAGCTAATTGTGCTTTCGATACGGCTAAAAACAGCCGTTTTTCAGGGAAAGGTTTGCAGAAAATGGGTATGGTCCGATCGATTTTTGTGGAGAAGAAGAGCGGTTTTGATGTGGTTGCACAGGCTTTACTGGCCGATCTCAGAGAAAACCTGAAGATAAGAGGGTTGGATCAGGTGCGGGTTTTGATCCGTTATGATCTGGAAGGTATTTCTGATTCTGAGTATGAAGCATCAAGGACCACTATTTTTGCTGAACCCCCTGTAGATCTGGTATATGATGAGACTTTCCCACATAAAGATGAAGATCGGGTTTTTGCGGTCGAATATCTTCCAGGACAATATGACCAGAGAGCCGATTCTGCGGCTCAATGCATTCAGCTCATAACTCACGGGAACCGTCCACTGGTGGCTACTGCTCAGATTTTTGTTCTGGAAGGCTCAATCACCGATGAAGAGTTCATGAAAATTAAAAAATATTGTATCAACCCGGTCGATTCACGGGAAGCATCACTGCAAAAGCCCCAGACCCTTCAGATGCAGATTGCAGTACCTGCAGATGTCAAAACAGTTCAGGATTTTATCAGCATGGATCCCGGTCAACTGGAGAAGCTTAGAGCAGAGCTTGGGTTGGCGATGCGATATGAAGATCTTGAATTCTGTCAGAAATACTTTCGGGACACTGAGCATCGTGATCCCACGATTACCGAAATAAGAATGATTGACACTTACTGGTCTGATCACTGCCGTCACACAACATTTCTTGCCACTATAAACAAAGTCGAAATAGAGCCTGGCAAATATTCGGAACCGATAAGAAGTGCTTTCACCAGTTATCAGAATGCACGGTCTTTTGTCTATGGTGACAGGAAAAAAGAGATCTGCCTGATGGACATTGCGACTATGGGGATGAAAGAGCTGCGTAAAAAAGGACTGCTTGATAATCTGGATGTTTCCGATGAGATTAACGCCTGCAGTATCGTTGTTCCGGTGACTATCGATGGCAAAACCGAAGACTGGCTGATAATGTTTAAGAATGAGACTCATAATCATCCAACAGAAATCGAACCATTCGGTGGGGCTGCCACCTGCCTTGGTGGTGCGATTCGTGATCCGTTGTCTGGACGTTCTTATGTTTATCAGGCCATGCGGGTGACTGGATCTGGTGATCCAAGGCAAAGTGTAGAGCAGACACTTCCAGGAAAGCTCCCTCAAAGAAAAATAACAACTCTGGCTGCGCACGGTTACAGTTCATATGGAAACCAGATAGGGCTGGCAACAGGTCATGTTGCTGAAATTTACGATGAGGGCTATGTTGCCAAAAGAATGGAGATTGGAGCAGTAATCGGTGCTGCACCCAGGGCAAATGTAAACCGCGGTATTCCGGCACCTCAGGATATTGTACTTCTGATAGGTGGAAGAACGGGGCGGGATGGCTGTGGCGGGGCCACTGGTTCATCGAAGGAGCATACAGAGGATTCAATTAACAGCTGCAGTGCAGAGGTGCAGAAAGGCAACCCTCCTACCGAGCGGAAACTTCAGCGTCTGTTCCGTAATCCTGAAGTGAGCAGAATGATAAAGAGGTGCAACGATTTCGGTGCCGGCGGAGTTTCTGTAGCCATAGGAGAACTGTCTCCGGGACTTATCATAGATCTGGATGCAATACCCAGAAAATATGAGGGCCTTGATGGAACAGAGCTGGCGATTTCAGAATCTCAGGAACGTATGGCGGTTGTCATAGCACGATCGGATCGGGAGAAGTTTGAGGCTTTTGCTGCCAGTGAAAATCTGGAAACTGCGGCTGTTGCAATTGTTACTGCTGAGAGACGGTTGAAGATGATATGGCGGGGAAAAGTCATAGTAGATCTGAGCAGAGATTTTCTGGATACCAATGGTACCCGGCTGGAAACCGATGTTCTTGTAAAGGCCCCCGGCGATGACGAAAACTTTTTTCATAAGACAATTGTTGACAATAACAGTTCTGCAAGCCTTGCAGACAGGTGGTTTTCTACTTTATCTGATCTTAATGTCTGCAGCCAGAAGGGGCTTGTTGAACGTTTTGACAGTACGATCGGGGCAGCTTCTGTACTTTTACCTTTTGGGGGCAGATATCAGTCTACACCGGCAGAATGTATGGTTGCCAAGTTACCAGTTACCGAGGGCTCGACTACCATGGGGACGGTTATGAGTCATGGCTATAATCCCAGACTTTCCAGGTGGAGTCCGTTTCATGGTGCGCTTTACGCGGTAATCGAAGCTGTGGCAAAAATCGTAGCTTCAGGTGGTGATCATCATCAGATCCGTCTTACTTTACAGGAATACTTTGAACGGGTAGGCACCGATCCGGTCAGGTGGGGCAAACCCTTTTCTGCTCTTCTGGGGGCATTGACAGCACAGCAGAAACTTGGAATCGCTGCCATTGGCGGGAAAGACAGTATGTCCGGCACATTCAAGGACATGCACGTACCACCAACTTTAGTGGCATTCGCTGTTGCTCCGGTGGATGTAAGTAAAGTGATATCACCGGAATTCAAAAGTATAGGTTCAACTGTTCTTCTGGTTTCTGTTGTGCGTGATGAACAGGAGATGCCGGATTTTGTTCAGCTTGACAAAGCATATTCGGTAATAAATAAAATGATCAATGATGGCAAGGTGCTTTCTGCTCATACGGTAAAGGCCGGTGGAGTTGCCGAGGCGGTCAGTAAAATGAGTTTCGGTAATCGAATCGGTATGCAGTTCGAAGGTTCTGTCGATGAAGAGATCCTTTTTAGGGCAGATATAGGTTCCATAGTTCTGGAGATCAAAGAGGGTGTTGATTACAGAACAGAATTTGCCGGTGTTACCGTCAAGTATCTTGGAGTTACAATTGAAAAACAGTCAATCAGGGTCAACGGGATCGGTTTAAGCATCGATGAGCTTCAGGAGTGTTGGGAGAAACCTCTGGAAAAAGTTTTCCCAACTAGAGCTTCGATTATTAAAGAAGTCAAGGAGGCACAGCTTTACACAGAGCGCAGTAACGTTACTCCCAGGGTAAAGATCGCCCGCCCGCGGGTGCTCATTTCGGTGTTTCCGGGAACCAACTGTGAATATGATTCTGAGCGGGCATTTACTAAAGCCGGGGCTGTCTGTGATACCTTTGTCTTAAAAAATCTCAGTCCATCTGATATAGAGGAATCGATAGAATCGATGGTAAAGAAGATCCGCCAATCACAGATAGTGATGATTCCCGGAGGATTCAGTGCTGGTGATGAACCGGATGGCTCAGGCAAATTTATCGCCGCGTTTTTCCGAAATCCTCATATTAAAGATGCTATTGATGATCTGTTAAAGAATCGGGATGGTTTGATGCTTGGTATATGCAACGGCTTTCAGGCTCTGATAAAACTTGGACTGGTTCCGTATGGCGAAATCCGTGAGATGAATGAATCAAGTCCAACTTTGACCTTTAACACTATAGGTCGTCATATCTCTCATGTAGCATACACCCGAGTCTGTTCTGTCAAGTCGCCATGGTTCAATAATGTCAAACCGGGTGATATTCACGCGATAGCCATCTCTCATGGTGAGGGAAGGTTTGTTGCTCCGGAGAAAACAATTGAAGAGCTGTTTTTGAACGGTCAGGTGGCGACACAGTATGTGGACTGTGAAGGAAAGTGCTGCGGGGAGGCAAATCTGAATGGATCCTATCAGGCTATCGAGGGTATCTGCAGTCCTGATGGCAGAGTGTTGGGGAAGATGGGACATTCTGAAAGAAAAGGGGATTATGTGGCAGTCAACATTCACGGCTGCAAGGATCAATTGCTTTTCGAGTCTGGGGTCAGCTATTTCGGTTGATTCCGATGCCGGGTGTGGCAATAACCACGCCACACCTTCCAAATCTTATGGAATCCTTCTGATCTTCTGGATTTTATCCCTCAATGGAACACTTAAAGGTATAGAATCTGCTTTACCCTGACCGGGATTATAAACACCAGAAACATTCTCTCCGATAACCGGTATCCAGACTGTAGTTCCGGGCATCAGTTTGTTCAAATCCAGATGTTTGTTATACTTTTTAAAGAGCCACAGAGGCATTGGGTTGTCAGCTTCATTACACAGATGCCAGAGTGTCTGTCCTTTCTTTATCACCATAGGTTTTACATCGGTTACCATGTACTGGGTGTAGAAGTCCTCCTCCAGCGCCATGTGGTATTCCAGACGGGCTGCTGCAAATGTTTCCAGTGCATCAGGGCCATCTATGGGAATGCGGATTTCGCTGTTAATTCTGATGTCTGAATTGCGCATATCATTGAGTTTTCTTATTCGCCAGGTGGGAATTTTGAGCCAGTCTGCATAATGCCCTATCGTTTCGTCGACAGAGACCACCAGTTCCGCACTATTTCCAGATGATAGCAGTACTACATCCAGATTATACAGGCTTACATCGAAATCAGAGGAAAGAAATGGTCTTTGTGCCGGGCCGGGTACATTGTTATCAATAGCCGGAGTCATTGCAACTGCTTTGAGTGAATCGCTGATCTCTTCAACTGTCACTGGTGGGGTTTCTTTGCTTACTTTTTCAGGTGAAATCTTCTTTTTAGAACCGGTTTTGGCAACAGGTGGTTGAGGGATTACAACTGCGATATCTTTTGGTTCAACTTTTTCTTCCGGCGGCACTATAGAATTTACTTCGGCCTGTGCGATTTCCATTATAGCTTCAGTTTCGTTGCTTTCTGCTGATATGCTCTGCTGGCCTGGAGACACAGTGGACTTGTTGGCCTTGATATCTTTGTCAATGCTGGCCATGGCAACCTGGGCTTCGCCAGCGTTTTTACCGGGAATGCGCAGAATCTGCCCTTCACGAATAATACTTTTTCTGGAAATATTATTTTCTGTTAATAGTTCATTGAGGCTTACCCCCAGACGCGAAGAGATGGCATAAAGGTTGTCGCCTTTATTGACCCGGTAATAATGGGGCCGCTCGGGTTCGAGTGCTTTAAGTGAATCGGGTACTTTGTCAAACAGAGCATAAACCGATTCAGAATTAAGTTCTGCAGGTAAATGAATTACCAATCCTTTGGGCAGTTTCATATGCTGTTTGAAAACAGCCGGGCGTATTGCCGGATTTAATTCTGAAAGTGTATTATAGGAGATATTGAAATATTTGCATAAAACATCAGGATGAATATAGTATGAAAGGGTAAAATCGGTATATTTGACTGGTGTATATAGTTTAACCTGAGGAAAGTAACTTTGATGATTATGAGCCAGTTCACTTGCTGCCAGAAAACATCCGTAGAAATTGCTTGAAGCGAATTTGAAGGAACGGCTGGAATAATTCTGAATTATATAACCAAGGTCGCGGGAACCGGTCTGGGCCACAGCTCTTTTCATTCCATAAATCCCGTGGTTATAGGAGGTGATTGCCAGCGGCCATGATTTCAGCTCCTGATAGCTGGAGGAGAGATACTTGGCAGCAGCAACAGTCGAAATTACCGGATCTCTGCGTTCATCGATGGTGTAATCTATTCTCATGCCGTAGAGTTTACCAGTACCTCTCATGAACTGCCACAATCCTGCGGCTCCGACCTTGGAGTATGCTTCAGTGTTAAAGGAAGACTCCACATGGGGCAGGTATACAAGCCTTTCAGGTATACCATATCTTTTAAATATAGCCTTGATGGTATCCAGATAAAGCCCGGAGCGTTCGAGTCCCTGCAGGAAGCGTTCGGTCTGACCTTGCTGGAATCTTACCCGGTCTGCAGCTCCTGCAATAGCGGTAGTGTCGGCATGTTGTTTATAAAGTTCATAGATATTTTTATCCTGTTCTGTCCATTCCGATTCGGGGCGTGTCGCTATTGTTTTTAATGAGGCTGCAATTTTCTCTTTACGTTCCTTAACCTTTGCAGAAGAGCCATCTCCGCTTACCTTCTCAAAAATAACCATCGGATAATCACGATCATGTATCAATCCTTCCTTCAATGATACTTCAGAATAAATTTTTTTCCAGAATGCGACGTTTCCCTTGAGAATCTCCGGTGTGGGGAACAGAGTATCATTATCATTACACGGGGCAGGCTGACTGGCTATTAACGTTAGCGTGCACAAACATGCATATCGGATGGCTGCTTTCTGAAACATCTGAATTTCCTCTTAAAACAAGAACTATAGTGGAAGGAATGGAAAATATGTGTTCAAATCTAAAGAATTATAGAATAATGGGGCCGTGAATGCAAGCGATTGGCACCTTTCGATGCAAAAAATTAGCAGTAAATTTATTGAATTATTATTCGGAATTTGATTTGCTGATCATATAGATTTATTTTTCAATTTTCTTATCCGCTGCATTGAAATTGTTTTTTGACTTTTCCCTTCAGATGAATTATTGTCAGCGAGATTTTTTCCATAGCATATTCGTTATTTTCTGTTTTTTGGAGAGGATATTTAAATGATTGAGACTTTAGCCAGGTGGTATACTGATGGCGGGCCGTTTATGGGTGTTATCTTAGCGGTTATGGCCTTAGCTGTAACGGTTTTTTTGGAAAGGTTGATTTTCTATTATTTCGTTTGTAAAAGAAAAGGTGCCGTTCTGGTTTCAGAACTGGCCCGTTCACTTAATGAAAAGAAAATAGAACAGGCCAGAAATATTTTAAGCAAGGGGAAGGATCCTAAAACCATGCTTCTGAAAACTGCTCTGGAGAGGTATGATGCAGGAATGAGTATAGAGGAGATTCAGGAGGGGTTGGAAGAAGAAGCGATTAAACAGGTGCCCCGGTTATCACAGCGGTTAAACTATCTGACTCTTTTTGCCAATATAGCCACCCTTTTAGGATTGTTAGGTACCATTACAGGGCTTCAACTCTCCTTTTCATCTTTGGCTAACGTGGAAGCTGCTAAAAAAGCTACTATGCTGGCATCTGGTATTTCTCAAGCCATGCTTACCACCGCTTTCGGTCTTATCGTTGCAATCCCATGTATGGTTATCTATACCTTCCTGTACAATAAACAGAGCCAATTGGTAAAGGATCTGGATGAAGCAACTGTGAAATTTCTGAATTATCTGAAGAAGAAGAAAAATTCCTGATGAAACTCTCTTTTGTTACCAGACCCAATCCTTCGGATTCTGCCGGGATTACAGATATAGATGTAACTCCAGTGATGAACATGTTTGTGATTCTGATACCTTTTCTGGTATCCATGGCAGTTTTTACTCATTTATCCATAATCGAGTTTTCACTTCCTCCCAATGTCAGTGCCTCTATGGCCGATCAGCCTCAAAAGCCACGTCCCCGTTTAACTGTGCGACTAGGCAGTGACTATCTGGCGATAGTGATCGGGGAGAATCTTCTGGATTCACTTGCGGTAACTGGCCAATCATTTCCTTTTGATTCTCTTGTCGTCTGTCTTAAAAACCGCAGGCTTGAGATGGATTACCATGAGGAGGTGATTGTGGCGGCAACCGATAAGATTCCTTTCAAGTATGTGGTGAAAGTCATGGATTTGTGCCGGATTGCCGGGTTTGAAAAAATTGGGTTGTCCAGTGCTACCCAGGATCCGAGAGCTGCTTTATGAGTTTTCTGAAAAATCGGTTTGAACAGGCAGACGAACCGGTCTTTCGTCCTCAATTGACTTCATTAGTGGATGTGATGACTATTTTGCTGGTTTTTCTGATCAAGAATTTCTCAGTGGAAGGCATACTGATCACTCCGTCTCAAGATCTGATTCTTCCGGTTTCTTCCTCTGAGAAAGAGGCTCAGGTTCGCAGCACGATTGAGATTACCAGAAATGTAATCGTTTCTGAGGGTCATGAAATCATCACCATAGAAGAAATCATGCGTACTGATTCCATGCTTATAGCACCAGTTTTTGACCGGATGAAGGCGGTTCGAAGCAGAAATCAGAATCCCAATACTACATCTTCCCTTCTTATTCAATGTGACAGGGAAGTG
Source organism: uncultured Fibrobacter sp. (assembly GCA_964411655.1). Lineage (GTDB taxonomy): Bacteria > Fibrobacterota > Chitinivibrionia > Chitinivibrionales > Chitinispirillaceae > JAAYPC01. The sequence continues at coordinate 6,807 of CAYPMS010000077.1, read as the reverse complement.
GAGTTTTCGGTCATAAAAAAAGTCATGTTCAGTTGCTCAAAAGCCGGTTTTACCGATTTTTCGGTGTTGGTGATTCAGGAGGAATAGGTGGACAGAAACTCACAGGAATGGTTGCTCCAGTTTTATGCCAGAACCGACAGAAATGCTCAGCCTGAACAGCCCAGTTTTGCTTTAATTCTTATTTTTATTTCCTTGATATTTATTTGGCTGGGTGTCTTTCTTAAGCACAAAAAGCCTGCAACAGAAACAATTCAGCAAAAAATCGAACGCATTCAGACCCGGTTTGTTTTTGAGCAGAAAAGCACTCTTGAAATTGTGGAAAAAAAGAAACCTCAACCCGAAGAAAAGCCAAAGCCGATTCAGAAAAAAGAACCATTGGACTTAACTAAAATACCACCTGTTACGCAGAAAGAGTCTCAGGTGCCCGAAGAGTTGGAACCTGAAGTCCCAAAGGAGGTAAAGAAGCCGGTGCGTCGGGTTTATGGGCTTAAAAAAGTCTACTCATCGGGAATCGGCGCCTCAAACGATGTATCCAGTGCAATAATAGGGAAACAGGGAAACACTTTGAATACTCCGATCGATACCTTTCAGATAACCGAGCAGGAGCTGAAGGGCGAGGTGGCACCTGTCAGCTCTGTTACCAAACTTCCGAAATTGAAGTTTCATGTTAAGCCAGAGTATACAAAGGAGATGCTTGAAAATCGTATCGAAGGTGTCGTACGGGTCAAGGTACTCATCGATATCGATGGTAAAGTGAAAAAAGTGGTAGTATTGGACGATCTTGGATATGGTTCCAAAGAGAAAATTTATGAAGCCTGCATGAAGCTGGAGTTTGAACCTGCCTACCAGGGCGAGTCTCCCATGGCGTCCTGGCAAATGATACGCTTTCGTTTCCAGATGGTTCAGTGATAGCTAAGCTGATTTCTGGAAGTGGAATCAGGTTTATTCAACAAAAGAACATTTCAGAATAAGAATATTATACTGTCCCCTTCTTAAACGTTTGTATACTTGCCATAAGCGCTAAAACAGGATCCTTGCACGCCGCTTGCTCTATATCAGTTTAGAATACTTTGATGACTGTTACATCAAGTCTGAACTGGATACATGCTTATGCGCAAGGCCTTATTCTTCACCCTGTTTACAATTGTTGTTTTTACAGTAAATTCAAGAGCAGCAGACAGTTTGCCTTCACTGCAGCAGGAGCCGCAACTGGTCAGATCAGTTGATATCCAGTATCCTTCATCGATTACCCGACTGGGAATAACCGGCACCGTAATTCTTGATCTTCTGCTTAATGAGAGAGGAATGGTGGATTCGGTGGGGGTAGTAAGCGGGTTGCATCCGGTTCTGGACTCTCTAATCGTAAATGCGGTGTTACAGTTTAAATTCACTCCGGCTATAGTCGCAGGACAACCGGTTCCGGTTATCATTAGCTATCATTTTAAAATCACTACCGTTGATCTTCTGAATGCCTGTAACATCCAGGAACATATCAATTTTGGTGGACGGGTATTAGAGCGCGGAACCAGACGTCCGGTACCTGATGTGGAGGTTATTGTCAGCTTTAGTGACTCTCTTGCTGATTCTTCCATTCCCTTACCTCTCTCCTTGTATTTACAGCAGATTGGTCAGTTCAGCGGACAGCATTACCATAATGGCTCCATCTTTACCTTCACTGATTCTTCCGGACGTTTCACCTTTAAATCCCTTCCCAAGGGGCCTTTTCAGCTTAAGATCATAGGTTCAGGCTATGAACCCTGCACCATCAGTCAATTAACAGTTCACAAAGAAGCCGTAAATCAGATTTTTCGAATAAAAAGGTCAAGCTATACAGAGAATGAAATTGTGGTTTATGGCAAAGAAAAAAATCAGGAAATTTCCAGACGATCATTGTCATCTGAACAAATAAACAGTGTCCCTGGTTTAAACGGAGATGCCTTGAAAGTGGTTCAGGTTTTTCCGGGAGTAGCCAGACCTTTGTTTGGCAGCGGTTCCATCGGAGTCAGAGGGGCTCCCAGTTGGGACTCCAGATTTTTTCTGGATGGAATCCCTGTGCCTCAGCTTTACCATTTTGGTGGTATAAAGTCAGTTTACAACTCGGAGGCGCTGCGTTCGATAGAACTGTTCCCCGGAGGATTCGGTGTCAGTTACGGAAACTCTGTAGCTGGGGTGATTGCCCTTAACAGTCGAAATGCAGAAAAGGAGAGAGTAAAAGGGTATGCCGATATCAACCTGGTGGATGTCAGTCTGTTTGTTGAAGGTCCGGTAAACGATCGTACCGGCATGCTTGCATCGGTCAGAAGGAGCTATCTGGGGAATCTGCTGGGATTTGCAGTAGAAAAGATGGGCTCTGTCGATATTCCTGTAATGATTGCACCTTATTATTATGACTATCTGGTAAGAGCAGATATTGACCTGACCCCTTCTCAGAAGCTTTTCTTTACTCTGTTTGGGTCCAGGGACGCTTTGGAACTGATTATACCCTCGGTTAATGTAGGCAGTACCGAAGTGGATGCAATGATTGACCGTGTCAGTAATACCGATGCTTTTAATATGGTCATGGCCGCTCATGAGATCACTCTGCGGCAGCGATGGGAGAACAGCCTTAGAACCGCTCTGATTCAGGGACTTGGAAATGGCTTATTACTTGGTGTATTGAAATGGGATTACAAATATTATGAATTTCTGTTCAGAGATGAATTGAGGTATGCTGTTTCTGATAAAATTAATGTAAAAGCAGGCTTTGACTTGTGGCTGAAAAAATACCGTCAGTACGCTATTTTTCCCACTGTGGAGCGTATTTTTTACCGGGATACTCTCAATCTGGTTTCGGGTTTGGTTGGTCCTCACTTCCAGTTGGAGTATAGTCCGTTTCCTGCTCTGACTGTAAAATCAGGATTGCGTTACGATTATTACCCTGAAATAAAGCAGAAGACCAGTATCTTACCTGAATTCTGGAATTACAATTTCTTTAAAAACAGTACCGGTCTAAGGCTAGAACCTTCTCTGAGATTGTCTGCCAGTTATCAGATTCATAAAAAGCATCTTTTAACTGCAGCTCTTGGCACATACAACCAGACCCCACAACCTGCAGGTCTTGTCACTCACGACACTCTGGGAATTCCGGGTTTTCCTCTTACCAAGGCTAGACAGATCATGTTTGGTTATAACTGGCAGATTAACGATATAATCTCAGCAGATCTGCAGTTTTATCATAATCAGCAATGGGATCTTCCAATTTTTACCGGAATGGAAGATCTGTTGTCGCTAAAATCCATGGGGCCCATGTTTGAAGGCGACGGAAAAGGGAAAATGTACGGTCTGGAGCTTTTCATCCGTCATAATCAGGAAAAAAACTTTTCAGGCTGGATCTCCTATTCCTTATCTAAAAGCAAACGTTACAGTAACAGGGAACGTAAATATATTCCTTATGATAACGATCAGACTCATAACCTCCAATGTGTGCTGAATTATCGGTTTCCCCGGCAATGGCAGGCAGGTACCAGAGTGAGACTGATCTCTGGTAACCCCTACACACCTGTAGTGGACAGAACTTATGATTTGACCAACCGGTATTTTGTTCCTATTTTTGGCCAGGAAAACAGTCTGCGCAACAGTCCTTTCTTTCAGCTTGATCTAAGGGTGGAGAAAAAGTTCGTATTCGATAAGTGGCTGTTGACCGGATATCTTGATTTGCAGAACGCATTATGGTTTCTTTATAAGAGTCCTGAAATTACAGTTTACAATTATGATTACACCAGAAAAACTTCGCTCTCGGTTCCCATTATTCCATCTGTTGGCGTCAGGGCTGATTTTTAACCTGTATATGAAGGAAGTTCTACATATATGAGATGGATGATAATAGTTGCGATACTGATGATGCAGTGCGGTTATGACTTTCCGACCGGGTACGAAACAATAGAGAATGACAAAGTAAGATCAGTAGCTATTGTTTATAACAATAAACAGTTTGCCGAAGGAGCGCCATCGGATACAGTAGACCTAAATGCTTATTTTGGTGGAGAAAAGATTAATTCGATAAGCTGGTCCTATTCTTGCGGATCGGAGGTGAAGGCTGGTGATACTTTCCCACTGGAAAACATCATGCTACCCGGCAGTTACAAAGAATATACCGCACAGAACACCGATTCGGTGAGTTTGCGCCTTGTCATTCCTGATTCCTTTATCAGAGTTGCACTGGCAGGGGTAGAGAATGTAGGCGCACTGGTTCCATCATTTTTAACAGGTTCCTTTCCCTCTGGTTTGCTTCAGAAGAAACCGGGTGAAGTTCTGGATATGCTGGATTTACTTTCAACTCAACCATCTGCCGGAGCCATTGCTGCAGATTCTTTGCTGCGGATCCTCAGTGAAGATGAACATGTCGGTGCAAAGGAACTGATGCCCAGGATACTCCAGATCTTCTCAGTTCCTTTGAATGTTTATGTGCTCATAAATGGAGAATATAAGGCTAAATCCAATATTACTATCCGTTATAACAGCAGGTTACGTTATCTGGGCACATACATTTCTGTAAATCGCAACCCTCAGATAAGCAATATCCGCTTATATCAGGTGAGGGGTGAAAGAAAAACATTCAATCCTGCTGAAGATTTATCTGCAATAGTTACTTATTATGATTTAGCAGATTTGGACTCGATCCCTTACCAGAAGGGGTGCAGCTATTTTCTGGAAGTCTTCAGAGAGAGTGGGTTGGTAGATTCTGCGGTGAGTCTGCAGGGCATATATGATAATGAACATTACACCTGTGAATGGCTAATGCAGGATAACAATTATCAGGGATCGGGATCTGATTTTATGAGAATTGAAAAGGATCTGACATCTTCTTCAGTGGTAAAGATAAAGTTACCAGCAAATCCAATGGGCCGTTCATTTACTTTATGGTGTGTAGTGTACGATTATTATCTGGGGGAGCGATTACGACCGGTTGGTTTTGCCATCAGGTGTACAAGGGGGAGGTTTGTCAATTCTTGACTAATTATTTGAGTTTTGTTCTTCTGGAAACGAATTCAGGGCCACCGCCAATTCCCATATCATTTCTGGATCCATCGATATCTTTATAGATTGATCCCGGATGACCTGCATCGATGCATGGAGAATAGCGGGAGAGTTGGTATTTGGTCTGACTGGTTTTCCATATTGATTCAGGCAAGCTTTTGCCTTCGTAAATAACTTCAGCAAGGGTGGTATCTTTTACTCTGGATTTAAGGGTGGGAAGATTATAATCTCTTTCTGTTGCCAGAGAATCAGAAACTGAACCAGCGAATATCGGATCGGTGAAGAGGTTATTGAAAACATCCAAAGAATCCTTCTTCCTGTTAGTTTTAACAAGCACTCCGAATTCAGGATCACACTCCAGAAAATCACCATCATGATTTCCATAAAAGCAGTTATACTCCAGATATACTTTTGACATTCCGTCACACCACAGTCCGTGATTACGGTTGAATACTATTATGTTATTGACAATATGGGGATTTGATCCGGAGACTAAAATGCCGGATGCAAAATTACGTGCAATAACACAGTTGTTAACAGATGCTTTGCTTTTATCGAAACAGGAGATTCCGATGTGATTATACTCAAGTACGGATAACCGGATCTGTGGGTTGCTGCCAATGGAAGATACCGCACTGTAAGCACCTGCAATGTCTGTACCTGTCAATTCATTGGGAGCTTCTTCATTGTTCAGGAAAACTATTCCGTACCAGCAATACTTGTCGGAAAGGAAATTCAGGGGGGAGAACGATGTACGCTGATCTTTTCTTCCCAGACATACCAATGTCCCCTCCACCTTGATGGATACGGTTGCAGAATCAATATGGTTCAACTGGTAGACTGTTGTATCAGGTAAAGGGCGATTTCTGATAAGTATTTTTGTGCCAGGGTTGATGGTGAGTTGAGCAAATGGGGTTATTAACAGATCTCTTTCCACGATATATGGACCGTCCTCTGCGTTCCATTTCGTATCGCTGTTGATAATTCCACCTACAATCTTTTCGGCTGACGAATAAAAAATAATCATCAATATTGAAATAAGAGACTTACAGATTTTCATAGATAGATTTTTCAGTGGTTTCATTTTAACCGGTGTATTTAGTATAATTGTATAAGAATTTTTAGGTAACAACCTAATTCTATTATTCGCATATCTTTGTTGCAAGGGAAACAAGGCTTTCAGAAAATACCTAATCGGGAGAGGCGCCTCATTCTGAGAAATCCAGCAAACATCAAAGTTTTCCATATATCTGTATTAAAGAGTGTTATGACCTTTTTGGCAGCAGTAATTCTTTTCATTGCAGGAGTGCTCATGCTTTTTTCACCACAGAGAAATCAGAAAGAAGGTACAAAGCCTTATGCTGTTCTGGTAATAGTTATCTCTGCGGCACTGGTATTATACAAATCAATTGTGGTGGTTCCTGCAGGCCATGTAGGGGTGATCGATTTTTTGGGAACTGTTACAAAGAAAATTCTGAGACCCGGCATTAATCTGGTTAATCCATTCGCAGATGTGATAAAGATGAGCATAAAGACCAAAGAGGTAAAAGAGACGATCTCAGTGCCCACTCAGGAAGGTCTATCGATTAGTCTGGAAGTATCTGGATCCTGATTTCGGATTTAATCGGTTTGGCTTCCAGAATTTGAACCTAAATTCCGCAGTTGAGGTGGATGCAGATGCGTAAGATATTGAGATGATGAGCCTTGAACGCGGTGCAGGCCTTATCAACAAAGTAATAAGGTCAAACCGCGTGAATGGCTTAGCGCTCAATCCCGATCTTGCATCGCATA
>CAYPMS010000076.1:0-17442 GCA_964411655.1 uncultured Fibrobacter sp. | reverse complement strand
AGAAAGATGCAATCCATCTGGCTGGTGAAGGACGGAACTTTGATGTAAAAATTAACGTGAATGGAAATGTTTATTTTGGTGCAGATGTACATTTTAACAGTGGGGCTGCCGGAAGTGTAATAAACGGAGATTTTAAAACCGGTGATTCTAATAAAGAAAGTGAGTTTGATATACCTGTGACCATAAACGGGGATGCCTATTTTCAGACTCCTTTAAAAGTAATAGGCAGTAATGGAATAACAATCCGCGGTCAAGCCGGATTCGAAAAAATTGTTAATATCAATCCGAATATGAAGCTTTACGGTGCAGCATTTGTGAATGACCAGATTGCGGGAACCGGGTATTTTGACATGAACAATAACCCGTTTACCCATTCGGGTCAATATGCTCTTATAGAAAACAAGGTCAGGAATGCAGTTCCGGCTCCCATTAATAACCATGGGAGAATTGATATAGCTGCCAGGTTGGGAATGAACACCGGGAAGGAACCGCATCTTGAAGCCGGTATCGATAATATTCCATCTCAGAAAATATTCCAATTCTCATCATTAAAGAACTGGAGCAATTTTACAGCCACGCAACTGCAGGCAAAATATGATGATGCAGCTTCCAAAGATCAGCTTTGGAATGATTTTCTGGTGATCAGAATCGATACCTGGGCAAATATGGGTATAAGCTCGGCGACTTTTAATGGTAAAGTGATCTGGATTGTGGATAGTAAATTAACCTGCAATAGCAACTGGTATAAATGCAGCCCTTCATCCAATACTCTGGTTTATGTGCGATCCGGAGGATTGGTGGATGGTTTGGGATCAGCTCACCATTTCAGAGGTTATGTACATGTCGAAGGAACTGGAGAGGTTAAGTATTCCTGGAGAACAGGAAGCACAATCACTGGTGCTATTCATCATGTATCGGACCAGTCTGGATTTCAACTGAATTCCGGAGCGGATGTAAATATTACATACGATGAAAGTGTAATAAATGAGATTATAGGAACCGGAGTAATCAGATATCCTAAAGGAGTGAGTGGTGGTCTGGTTCTGCAGGACACCAAAATCCGTCCGGAGCTTTTGAGTATTTATTATTGAGTCGGTTAAAAGGAGTTTTTTTATTATCAGTTATAGCACATAATAAAATTGCAAGTGCCTTCTATTGGGGGATTTATGGAAAAGGCAATATCAAGAAAAGACGGCTTCGCAATTGTGTATGGGCTTGCAGTCTTCTTTATAGCTTCAGTAAGCGGTCTGTCGATCTTGTATATCAGCCAGAAAGACCTGGCAAGTGCTGGAGATTATTCAAAGGTACGCTCTTCTGCCATGTCAGCACGGGCAGCGCTTACCGCATTTGAAAATCAATGTGAAAAGCAGCCGCAGGTAATTCTTGATATATTAAAAAAATACAACGTCAACAATTCTAACAAGTGGCTGTTAGGCGATGCTTTAAACGCTGGTTCAGAAACCAGGTTTAAATGCTGGAACGGTCCGGATGCACCATCGCTTTCTGCATGCATAATGAAATATGATTCGGTAAATCTACTGTTGCAGGTTCAGGGAATCGGATATGGTGCCGGGGGCGGTAAGAAGAAAGCGATAGGAATCTACAGGCTGAAAGGAGCCATGGAGGATATCGTCTGGGATCAGGAAGACGCAATTCATCTGGTATGTCCGGCTTATAATATTGACCAGAGGATAATCGTTAATGGAAACATCTATTGTGGAAACGGTTTTCATTTTAACGGTGGTGCTGCAGGAAATATCATAAATGGAGATGTGAAAACGGGTAACAGTAACGTAGAAAGTTCTTTCGATGGTAATACAACTATCAATGGAAAAGCTTTTTTCCAAACTTCGGTTAATATAAAAGGTAGTGCTTCGCTTACTGTTAATGGAAAATCGGGGTTTCAAAAAAGTATATACAACGATGGGGGGGTTCATTTATTCGGTAACACCTATATCAATAGCACTGTAGGTGGTAACGTTAAAATAAATTTACATAACAATATAGTGACTCATTCTGGAAGCGTCAACAATAACAGCATAATGAATGCTTCTCAAATAATTAACAATTACGGAACGATAGATATCGCTAATGAACTGAATATGAAAGATGGGAATGAACTCAGTTTTACCGTAAAAATCGATCGGATCGATTACAAATATATTCAGAATTGGCCATCCGGGGGTGAAATTACGGCTGAAATACTGAACCAGAAATATCAGCAAGCAGCAGCTAATGGAGATTTGTGGAATGATTTTATGGTGATAAGAGTCAAAAACTATGCAAACATGCAATCATCGGCAGGTACTTTTACCGGCAAAGTAATCTGGATAGTGGAATCCGGGATGACTTGCAATGGAAACTGGTATGATTGCGCTGCTTCTTCCAATACCATGGTATATGTTAAGTCTGGTGGAGAAGTAAACGGATTAGGTTCCGGTAAGAATTTCAGAGGATATGTATATGTAGAAGGAAATGGCAAAGTGGATTATAAATTTGGAAATGGGAACACATTCAGAGGCGCTATTCATCATGTATCTGAGAATTCTAAATTTCAGCTTAACAGTGGAGCGGAACTTAATATTTTTTACGATAAGGAGGTTCTCAAAGAATTTGTAAGATTTGATGTAATCGCTCCCCCAGGAGTAACCAGTAGAGTACTGGTTTTAAATGATATAAAATTACGTACAGAACTTCTGAGTTTTTATTATTGAAACAGACATGCGTTTTAAAGAAGAGAATACAATGGCAGATTAGAAAAGAGATCGATGAATTCAGGAATTATAATTAGTTGTGAACATGGCGGAAATCAGATTCCTGCCTGGTTGAGTAATCTTTTTAATAACAGGCACCAAATACTTCAAAGTCATCGGGGATGGGATCCTGGAGCATTGCAGTTGGCAGAAAGAATAGTTGCCAGATTCCATTGTCCGTTTGTTTCTGAAAAAATAAGTCGCCTGGTGATCGATCAGAACCGGTCTTTGACCAATAGGCAGGTGTTTTCCGAAATTACCGTCTCTCTTTCTCCTGTGCAGAGAGAGAGGATCGTTTCAGATATATATAAACCATATCGTACGACAATCAGCTCCACCATAGAAAATCTTCTGAAGAAACACCGCAGGGTTTACCATTTTTCCATTCACAGTTTTACACCGGTATTAAATGGGGTAACCCGAAATACTGATATGGGTCTTCTTTATGATCCCAAGCGGGAAATTGAAAAAACGCTGTGCCTGAAGCTTATCAGAAGATTACAAAATGAGATATCTGGTGTTAGTATACGGCGCAATTATCCCTACAAAGGGACCTCTGATGGTTTAACTACTGCACTAAGAAAGCAGTTCAGCAGTCGCAGCTATGCAGGAATAGAGATCGAAGTGAACCAGTTGCATGTGCTGGAAAAAACGGAGTTGTGGAGTAATATCATGGAGAAGCTGCCATATTGCATAGATGAGGTTATTGGGGCAGAACTGCCCCAATAGAGGACATCAGAAACCCTGCAGACCGCAACAGCGGGTGCAAACCGGCATGAGACCTCTTTTCATTTCACGTCTGAATTTTTTGAAAGGCTCACCGTTCCAGATTTCATAAAATGATTGCGTATTGATATTACCGCAGGTAAAATCCTGATAGTCACGACAGGGAGTTACCCGTCCATCAGGAGAAATTTCTGCTGTATAATAGATACTTTCGCAACTGGGATAACCACAGTGCCAGCTATGGTCAGCATAGTAGCGACGGATATCGCTTTCCGATTCGATATCAGGAAGAAACTGAGGTACACAGGATTTGCCTCTGGAGATCATTCGTATCTGCTTTATCTGTGATGCGGTTTCGACCGGGTCGACATCATTAAAGCAGGATTTGAGATATCCACGATGATTCTTAGGTTTTGTGCCGAAGCGTTCTTCAAAAACCTTTTCATGAAGTGCGGCGCGTTCTTCGGTTATGAACCAGCCAAAGTAGAACGGATGTAACTGAGCCTTGTCCAGAACCAGTTTATGAATATCTACCAGATGAGAATAGTTGTTGTTTGAAATGACAGTTATGGGAACAATAAGCGGAAAAAGGAGGTTTTTATCCTTTTTGATCTTATCTGCTTTTTCGATGACAGCCATGGTTTTTTCAAAGTTATCAGACTTCTTTCCATTAGCAGGGGAACGCATCAGATTTTGAGATTCCGCATCCCATCCATCCAGGCTCAGAAAAAGGACCTGTAGTGAGCCGGTATTTATCAGATCTTCAATGATTCTGTCGATATCCTGAGCGTTAGTTACTATCGACCCTTTAAGCTTGTGCCGGGCCAATTCTTCAAACAGGGGAAGAAGTGGTTTCCACATGGTTGGTTCACCGCCCCAGATGTAGTAGAAAGGACGATCGTGACGGGTTTCAAAAACGATCCTTTTAACTACATCAAAATCAAGCTGATCAAGACGTTCGCCTCGTTCCAGTTTCAGCCTGAGATGCCCGTTTTCACCCCATTGACCACAAGAATTACACCGGAGATTGCATACTTCATTAACCCGCAATGAGATCTGTCCAACAGGAATATCTTTCTCCGGGTCTTTCGCACCCAGATATTTTCGAAACTGTTGAGGGATCATGTGCCAGGAGTCAAAGTGATGAAATAAACCTGGAATCAGGTACTGTTTCATGAATGGCCATGGTATCAGGGCCTTTCCTCTAAATTTAGCCATTGCTCAAGCCTTTCAAAACGGAAATCATTACACCTGTCCAGAAATTCTGTAAACAGGATGCAGAAAAAAATTTTATGAAATATAATAGTTTTACTCTGTTTTAGCACCAGGGCTTAAGATATTATTTAGAATCGTTACTAAAACTGTAAAAAAAAGTATTACCTGGTGACATTATAAAACGGAAGTAATACGTCTTGGATATATGATAATTTACTCTGCAATTGCCTCCAGTTCCAGTTGCTTCTCTTCCCATTGCCTGATTAGCCGATTCAGCTCTGCCTGTAGAGAATCAATCTGTTGTGATGTCTGGTAAAGAAGCTCATGATTTAGAGCATTTGATGGGTCGTGAAGGGTCGTTTGTAGTGCCGCCAGCTCCTCTTCTGCAGATGAGATTTCTTTTTCAAGTTTCTCTATGGAGCGGGTAAGCTTTTTACGGAGCCCACGATCTATAGTTCGTTGCTCTTTAATCTCGGCACCGCTTTTCCAGTTGGAATTTTTACCAGAGGAACTATTCTGCTCTGTTGTATCATTGGGAAAAAGGATCTCCAGATAAGAGCGATAATCAGCGAGAGTGCCGGGAAAATCCCGGATCATTCCAGGTCTGATCTCCAGGATCCTGGTAGCGATTGAGGAGATAAAGAATTCATCATGGGAAACAAACAGTATCGTACCACTGTATTTTTTCATGGCTTCCGCCAGCATTTCCACTGATTTTATGTCAAGGTGGTTGGTTGGTTCATCAAGCAGAAGAACATTTCCAGGACTGGCAAGGATAGTGGCAAGTACCAGGCGTGCTTTTTCTCCACCGGAAAGTACTTTTACTGTTTTGTCTACAGCATCTCCACTGAACAGAAAAGCCCCAAGAATATTACGCACAAAGGTTTTTTCTGTGTTTATCGAACCCTGAATTACTGTTTGATAAAGTGTTTTTTCGGGGTCAAGCTGTTCGAGTTGGTGCTGCCCGAAATATCTGATATTGACGTTATGGCCGTACTTTACTGAACCAGATATCGGTTGTAAAAGGCCGGAAGCAAGTTTTAAAAGAGTGGATTTTCCGGCGCCGTTTGGACCCACGATGGCAATCTTGTCGCCTCTGTTAACAGACATGGAGAAATTGGAAAATATGGGCCTGCCATCATAACTTGCACTTACTGCAGTAAATTGTATAGGGGTAACTCCTGATGGTGATGGTTCCGGGAATGAGAAATGGATAGTCTTAGTCGATTGAGGCAGTTCAGGCATTTCTGCCCGGAGCTTATCTAATAGTTTCATTCGCGATTGTGCCTGAGATGCTTTGGTGGCTTTAGCTTTAAAACGCTCAACAAATCTTTCATTTTGAGAGATTTTAACTTCCAGATTACGGGCTCTGTTAAGCCGGGCAGTTTCGACTTCTTCCCGTGTTCTGATATAAGCATCGTAATTTCCCTGATACAGAGTAATTTTGCGGTTACAGATATCTGCAATATTGGTGGTAATCCGGTTTAAAAAGTCCCGGTCATGGCTGACGATCAGCATTCCGCATTTTTGCTTTTCCAGGTATTTTTCCAACCAGATTAGTGAATCCATATCCAGATGGTTAGTTGGTTCATCCAATAGAAGAAAGTCCGGAGCCTCTAACAGCAGTTTTCCCAGAACTGTTCTCATTCGGTACCCACCAGAAAGTAATTGGATCGGTTGGGACCAGTTCTCTTTAGGAATACCAAGCCCTCCCAGGATCATCTGTGCTCTGGCAGTTAAAGCATAACCGTCATAATAGTCCATAGCACTGCAGAGAGAATCAATTTTCTTCAAAGTTTCTTTCAAGGTGGAATCATCTGTGGGAAGCCGTTGAAGTTGTTCTTCGAAATTCAGTATATGGGCAAAAGGCTGAAGTACTATTTCCAGTGGTGTCTTCTGATCGAGGAGCTCTACCTCCTGAGGGAGATACCCGATTCGCATGCCGGATGGTATGCTGATTGATCCATTGTCAGGAAGTTCTTCTCCTCCTATCATTCTTAATATTGTGGTTTTACCAGATCCATTTACTCCTATCAGGCCGGTTCGATGACTTTCGTTGAAAGATATTGTTACGGATTCCAGTAGAATAGTACTGCCATACTGTTTGGAGATGTTTTCCAGGGTAATCATAATTTTTAAGAAAATAAAAAACGGTTTAAATGCATTCGTTGAAATGAATGAACAGGCTAATCACTTACGTAATAAAAAAAAAGAATCGCCGGGAATAAATCCCGGCGCTTCCGCTTCACCCAAATTGTTGCAAGAGGGACTTGCAAAGGTAGGACCTATAAAATAAAACAGTTTATTGAGTTATGCAATGGTTTTTTTTTTAAAAATCCGAATTATTTTTTTACTACCCGAATCTTTGGCTTAAGGATTGCTCCCTAACAATATTTAATTCATGATTATAGCCCAAATAAAATAAATAATAAGAAATGAACGGTTTTTTATGTTCTTAATCTTCTGATTTTCTTATTACCTGCTTTTGAAAGATGAACGAAAAACTAAAATCGCAATCCCAATATGATAATGCATTTACCAAGTATTCAGGTATTTCCATACCAGTTAAAGCCGGTTTCATCTTTGAATATAAGGAAAAAACAGGTAGAAACTACATTTGACAGCTCACCGGAGCGTCTCCCGTGAAGGCGGGCAGTTAAATTATGATCAGCAGAAACGATTTGAGATGAATTCGCCAAATTCTAATTCCGAATTAGCGCTGGATATGCGCTCTAGCGGGCATCTTTTTGTGCCATCCGGAAGAGAGCCGCTTAAGCTTGGTTCTGGTACTATAGTGGAGTTGCTGGGAACAGGAGGGATGGCTAAAGTTTATAAAATCTGGAACGAAACTCTGGAAACTTATAGGGCGATAAAGCTTTTAATGCCTTCTGGCAATCACATCAATTATCAGCGTTTTGAAACTGAATCCAGAATTTCTGCAAATCTTAAACACCAGAACATTGTAAAAGTCCATGGTACTGGTGAGTGGCAAGGATTGCCTTTTATGGAAATGGAATATGTAGATGGGGTTACTCTTCAGGTTTTTCTGCAATTCTTCCAATCTCTTCCACCTCTTCTATGTACAGCAATTACAGTCCAGATTGCCCGAGGATTAGCCTATGCACATACACAACAGGTTATCTTGTATGGAAAGAAATACAAAGGGATAATCCATCGTGATCTCAAACCTTCCAATATTCTCATCGGATTCGATGGAATCGTTAAAATAACGGATTTTGGGGTTGCCAGACCGGTTGAAACCGGGCTACATACCGTAAACGTTGGGAGTATATTGGGGACGCTTCAGTATTTTCCACCGGAACAGATCAACGGCTATCCGATAGATCAACTGGCAGATATATACTCTTTTGGAGCAGTGCTTTACGAGATGCTTTGCGGAGTAAATCCATTTCCCCAGCTCAATATTGCAGAGCTGATCAGGGCAAAAATTGACAATAAATACATCAGGTTGGAAGAGTATAAGATGGCCATAGCGCCTCAGCTGGCATCTCTGGCTCAGATTTGTTTACACACAGAAAAACAGAATCGGATTCAAAGCTCGACAATACTGAGGGATTATCTGGAAGATCTGCACTATTCCTGGGGTGAAGAGAGCCCGGAGAGTGTGATCTGCTCTTTTTTTAACAGTACCGAAAAATCCTGCAGAAAATAAATCAGGAATTTCTGCATTTTCAAACACATTTCTTTTAATCCTCTATCCGGCTTTTCTGATAAAAGATTTTACCTACCCGTACAATATGTTCCTTTAAGTCTGGATTGTCGATATTCTGGTAAATGGAAAGATAAAAGGTGTTCGTTATAATATTGTTTCTTCTGAATTTGAACTGTCTTTTACTTTAATTCAACAAATCAGATATATTGCAGGAATAGATTGTATTAAACATCCTTCTGTAAGACTATGAATTTTAGAAATCATAAAATCATAATTGTATGTCTGATTTTGAATGCACTCTGTAGTGCTCAATACCCGGCTAAGATACGGGTAATGACTTATAATATCAATGCAGAAAGGCACGGCTCCGGATCGTACAGGGATATTGCAGATGTTATAAATGAGATCAGCCCTGATATTGCAGGTTTACAGAAATTGGACAGTTGTAACTCCAGAAACCCTGAAGATGTGCTGAAATGGCTGGGAGAGCAGACTGCATGCAAGACCGCTTACGCATCGGCAATCAGGAATTTCGAGAACAGTGGCGGTTCATATGGAGTTGGATTCTTAAGCAGGCAATCACCTTTATCCATAAGAAAATTGTGGATTGAGCATACAAAAACAGAGCAGGACCGGGCGGCACTTCAGATTGGTATTACCATGGGGGGAGAAAATGTTCGGCTGATTGTATCTCATCTGGCACACGAGGGAAGTAATTACCGGAGTGCACAAATGCAAAAGATAATTTCATGGATTGACAGTATTTCCACAGATGATCCAGTTGTTATAATGGCTGATTTCAATGCAAAACCGGATGAAAATTCGATGAAACTGTTAGAATCAGCCGGATATGGTTATGTGAAAGGAAACGACGGTGAAATTCTTGATACATCTGCAAATCAGGGTATCAATCATATTCTTTTCCGTCCTTTGACCAGGTGGCGTGTTATTGATGCTGGAAATCCTGCCTATAGTGCTTCAAACCGTAATCCTGTCTGGGCAGATATTGAACTCAAAGATCCGGTTACAGTTTCCAGAACTGCTTCTGAAAAGAATAGCCGGAAGACTTTTCAGATTATAAAAGGTGAAAAGTCGCTTTCTTACAGATTATACTCTCCTGCATCAATTTCCATAGTTGTATTCAACTTTACTGGACGCAAATGTGCAGAGCAGCATTATCAGCACAGCAGTGGAATTCATCCGATTTCTTTTGACAGCTTTAACTTGTCGGACGGCATATATCGCTGCATTATCAGTATCGATGGTATTTTGATTGCTGAGAATATGATGATTATGCGTTAATCGTGTAATTTCCCCATTAAATGTGTATACTTTTTGCCTGCATTAATTATTAGACCTCATATACAAAGGAGTGAAATATGCATGAGGAAAAATGCAGGCCGACCATTAGCCAGTCGTTATGGCAACCGGTATTTAAAATGTTTCATCCCAAAAAAATGGACAGAAATATCTGGAGAAAAAAAAAGAGAGAAAAGATCTTTAAAAGATGGAAGAGGGCGATTATGTGGGCTGCCTTTTATGGTGCACTTAACGGGGTGTTTAAATTCCTGTTAAATGAGGGAAAAAAGCAACTCTCTTTTCGTAAATAATATCAGTCCAGATTAAGCCGGAATCGGAAATAATATCTAATCCAATGAGGCTATCTTTGTGGGTTTAGATATTATTTCTGCTTTGATAAAAACTGCAAGAAAGGTCTTTCGTGAAAATTGCTGTTCTAACCAGCGGGGGTGATGCACCCGGAATGAACGCTGCAATTAGAGCTGTTTCCAGATATGCCATCCATAATGGGTGGGATGTTTTTGGGATACAAAGAGGATATCAGGGACTTTTGGAAGGTGCCTTTATTCAGATAGGGCTCAGGGATGTGGGTGGAATAATTGGTTCGGGTGGAACTGTTCTGGGCAGTTCCAGAAGCCCGGAGTTCCAGACTCCTGAGGGAAGAGAAACGGCTCTGAGGCAACTTCGTGAGAAACAGATCGATGCATTGGTAATAATTGGTGGAAACGGAACCCAGAAAGGCTCTTTTTCCCTCTTTCAAATGGGATTTCCTGTCGTAGGGGTAGCCTCTACCATCGATAATGATCTTTATGGATCGGATGTAACCATAGGTGTGGATACTGCACTTAATGTAGCCCTGGAGGCTATAGATCGAATTAAAGTTACTGCATCATCGCATGGAAGAGTTTTTGCGGTGGAGGTGATGGGGAGGGATTGTGGCTATATTGCCTTAATGGCCGGTATCGCTGGAGGTGCAGAGGTAATTATTATCCCCGAAATCCATTTCGATATTCAAAAAATGATTTCCGATATTAGTGAGACCTATAAAAAAGGAAAACATCACGCCATCATAGTAACCGCGGAAGGTTCCACTTTCAATGCTGATGAACTGTCCCGTTACTTTTTAAGTAACAGCGCTTTATCAGGGTTCGAACTTAGGACAACGGTTCTGGGTTATGTGCAAAGGGGGGCAACTCCCAATCTTTTTGATCGAATACTGGCCACTCGTTTGGGGGTTGCTGCAGTAGAAGCTGTTGCCCAGAAAAACTACGGGGTACTGGTGGGATTGCATAAAAGTGAGATAATTACTACTCCGCTGGAAACCGTTGTTTCCAGAAAAAAAGAGCTGGATCTTCAATTGCTTAAAACAGCAGAGATTCTTTCTAAATAGAATAGTTGCCGGACAGACAATAATCAGTATTCCAGATCTTAAGCAAGTTCCTGTAACCAATTATCAAATTCCCCAAAGATCCTGTTTTGGGTTTCGGATTTCGAATTTCCCTGCTTCTTATTCCTGTTTAGATTTTTGATTTTTTAATTATAATTTGTTTTGTAATTTATTTTTTGTGACTTGGAATTTCATACCTGATTTCAAGCATATCTGGCTCTTGCACAGCCTGAAAAAAAATTAGTATTTTAAAAATTCAGTTTTTAAAGTAGAATTTACTTACAGGTTGTACCTTCAGAAAAAGTTCAAATCAAAATCCAAAAAGTATTCGTCTAAAAAATCAATGGCCCAGACTGATTGGAAGTGATTCATACTGGAATCAATTCTTCTGAAGAGTTGATTTCTGGTTATATTGGCTTTTCAGGTGCTGCCGCTTTTATTCAAAGAGAGAGGTTATGGAGACGTTTTCGTTGTATGATTTTCCGGAAATTTATGATCAGGTAAGAACGCCTGACAGGTATACATTTGAATCTATCTACAAACACATCTGTGATCAGTTGGGCAGAGCCCCCCGTTCAGTCATGGATCCAGCCTGCGGACCGGCCACCTGGTTATCTCTTTTTGCTGAAAAAGGGGTGCTGGTTGCCGGTAATGATATCAGCGAAGAGATGATTGCGAATGCTAAGGAAAAATGTGCTGACAAGGCTATCGAACTTATTGTGGGGGATATGAGTGATCTGCGGTTTAAGAAAGGGCCCTTTGAGGTTTCCTTTGAGCTGGCCGGAACCTGCGGCATATTACCAGACAAGAAAACATTTCAGAAATTTCTGAGATCCCTTGTAAACCATACTTCTTCTCAGGGCCTTATTCTGCTCACTGTTTTTTTTCGTGAAATGGATATGTATACCGAGTATCCCTGGTTAGTGGGAGAGTGGGGTCCATTTGGAGTATATCCCCAGGGTAAAGCCTGGCTCAAATATGAAGTGCTCTCTACCGAACCGAAATTGAATCTGGAAAGAGTACGGCGTACCGTGTATACCGAAGGGGTTGCTCAGTGCAGTAATCCTCTCATCGACGAATACAACATGTATTCCTGGCCAGAGGAAAGTTTCTGGAAAATGATCTCTGAAATACCCGAACTGTCATTTGTAAGTTCTTTCCGTTATGATGAACCGGAAGGGATAGTGTTTGCCACAAAAGGTGAACTCAGCGGTGAAGTGACAGTAGTGCTTAGAAGATTGTAGATTTTTTTCCTGTTTGGGGCAATTATTGTGGTTGTCCTTTCTAAAATGAAATTTTGGCAACCACGAGGGTTGTCTCCAATATCAGTTCTTACAATAATT
The DNA here is from genome assembly GCA_964411655.1 of uncultured Fibrobacter sp. GTDB lineage: Bacteria > Fibrobacterota > Chitinivibrionia > Chitinivibrionales > Chitinispirillaceae > JAAYPC01. The sequence continues at coordinate 5,046 of CAYPMS010000076.1, read as the reverse complement.
GGCCCTCCAACAGTAATTTCCTGGTACATTTATCGCTTGCCTCAAATATGGCTGCCTTCCAGGCTAAATACAGCCAATCAGCTACTTATACTTTTTTTCAAAATGCGATTAATGAGAATATGGCAGAAAATGGTGAGTCCTTAACCACTACACAAAGGAACTTCTATGACAAAATATCCACTGCTGTTCTCTGAGGGAAAAATCGGATCAGTCACTATAAAAAACCGCATAGTCATGCCGCCGATGGGCACCATTTTATGCGGACCTGAAGGAGAAATGACCGATCACCTGATAGCCTACTATGCTGAGAGGGCTGCGGGAGGGACCGGCTTGATAATCACAGAGATTGTCTCTGTTGAATATCTGTTCGGTAAAGCGTTGGCCAGCCAGTTGAGGTTGGACAACGATCGCTATATAGCAGGGTTCAGCCGTCTGACAGGTGCGGTACAAAAATATGGCGCAAAAATATTCGCCCAGCTTCACCACGCAGGAAGGCAGACCTACACTAATTTCACCGATGGAAAGCAGATCGTAGCACCCAGTGCTATCGCTAGTAAAGCCATCGGGATCGTGCCCCGAGCACTTACTACCGATGAGATAAAAGAGCTTGTCCAAAAATTCATCGATGCTGCGGTAAGGGCTCAGATAGCTGGCTTTGATGGTGTGGAGTTGCACGGGGCTCACGGATACCTGATAAATCAGTTTCTGAGCCCCCACTCTAATCATCGTTCCGATGAGTACGGAAAGGATCGTCTCCGATTCACCATCGAAATACTGCAGGGAATCAAAAAAAGATGTGGATCCGATTTTCCGGTAATAGTCCGGTTCAGTGCGGATGAATTTATCGCCGATGGTATAAATATTCAGGAGGGTAGAAGAATCGGGGCAGCGATGGCAGATGCGGGTGCGGATGCTTTGCATGTTAGCAGTGGTACCTATGAAAGCATGCCGGTAATTATCGAGCCTTATATGTACAAAGAAGGATGGAAAAGCTATCTTGCCCAGGAAGTAAAGCAGGATATAAGTATTCCGGTCATAGCGGTAGGTGCAATCAAGCGCCCTGCGAAGGCCGAAGAGATTCTCAGTCAAAAGAAGGCCGACTTTATCGCCATTGGAAGGGCTCATCTCTGTGATTCTCAATGGGCAATGAAGGCGCAATCGGGAAAAGAGGACTCCATTATCACCTGTATCGGATGTATGCATTGTATAGATTCGATATTCTCGATGCGTAAAATCGAATGCGCTGTAAATGCCCGCACAGGAAGGGAACTGGAATTTCAGGAGTTCAACAAGGATGGAATGGGAAGAAAGGTGGCTGTTATCGGTGCCGGGCCGGCAGGTCTGGAAGCTGCGCGGGTTTTGATGTTACGCGGTTTTCAGCCGGTGGTTTATGAGCAGTCAAACGAGGCTGGCGGACAGCTTATTCCTGGCTGTAAATCACCTGATAAAGAAGTAATAAAGTGGTATCAGAATTCCCTTCTGAAAAATGTTGAAGAGCTCAATATCGAAATAAAAACCGGAGTAAAAGCCCAACCTCAACAGGTAAAGAATGATGATAAACCTTATGCGGTGATTGTGGCAACTGGTGCAAAACCCATAGTTCCTTCAAATATTCCGGGAGTAAATAATGAGAACGTTTTTAATGCTATTGATATTCTCAATAACCCGGTTCTTATTCAGGACAAGTCAAGAGTCTCAATAATTGGCGGAGGCATGACCGGATGTGAGCTGGCAGAACTGCTGGCAAATAAAAATTGTATGATCACCATTATCGAGATGCAATCGGAACTGGCCACTGACGAGAACGAGATAATCAGAACTGCGATGTTAGGACGTCTTGAAGAGAACAAAAATATCGAAATATTGACCTCTCATAAACTGAAATCCATAAAGGAGAATGCTGTCGAGCTTGAAAACCTTGAAACAGGTGAGAAAAAACAGCTTAGTACAGATTATACCGTTCTTTCACTGGGCCTTTCACCACTTGTTAACGAGATCAGACAATGGAAAGAGATGTTTGACAAGACATTTGTTGTTGGTGATGCCCTGTCTCCTTCTAAAGTGGCATTTGCCATAAGGACTGCATTCGATGCAGCATATACTCTGGGCTGATTCGGAAGAATAAAACGCAGAGAATTGTGACTCAGGCAGGATTTCTCACATCTGTTCGAAATGACTAAATGAGAAAACGAGCCAAATGATTACTTGATTTGCTCAGCGTCTCAGTGTGAGTCAGTTCGGAAACCGGAGAAACCGGAGAAAAAGAGGATGTCTCACGCGAGGCGCCAGGGCGCAGAGGAAGGATTACAATAGGGCAGTTATTAAAACCTGAATTTTGCACAGAAAAGTTTAAAGAGAAGAAAACATCAGATTTAGCTGAGACTCAGCAATTAATATCGCTTTTTGAAAATGAAGATGCGACTCATCTTCTGGAGCAGGGAGTGGACCTTCGCTATATTCAAGAATTATTGGAACAGGTGTCATTAAAGACAACCGAAATTTACACCAGTGTTACAGCTCAAAAAATTGTTGCTGTATGAAGTCCGACAGCAGGCCTTTTAAAGCAAAGCGGATAGTTCTGTAACAAATTGAAATTAAAAGAGTTAAAATGCAGCTCCAATTCATGAATATATTTTTTCATGATTTGTGTTTACATTTTTTTGAAAAAGATAAATTGACAGCAGTTTTATACTAAAAATACCCAAGTCGGGTTAAATCAGAAAGCGATACCTCCGGATAAAATTGCCACTTAAGTATCAAAAAACCAAGAAATACCTTCGAGAAGATCGTTTTTTATCCAAAAAAACCATGATAATAGTTGTAAGGTTAATTATTTTAATGTATTGTATTATTTTATGACAATGAATTATAAACAGCCACAAGTTCCCAAGCCGCCCTTATATGCGACTTGTGGGATAAATTTTTTCCAAGCTGCAGTGCAGCTTGGAAAGAGTTGTTTGCCAGTTCTGGCCGGGCAGACATAAGAGACCCGTGCGGAATTAGAGATTTTTATTATTTTATGCGGTTAAAAGAATATAGCTTAAATTTCACATATTGGAGAACTTATGGATACAACAACACTTTGGGAAAACGATACTGAAATTCAATTTTTTACTGAAGCACTTAGAAATTTTGCTTCACCAGAACAAATTTTCTATAAGTTAGAATCAGGCTATTATGCTTATGTTCCTAAAAATGTTGATGGAGAAGGACAAACCTTACAATCAAGAAACACATTAATTGGGCAATTTACTGAAAAATGGACAAAAGACCTTTTCACTCCTATTGCACAGTGTTTCGGTTTACATGCTGTAAACAATGTCGTTTGTGACCAAGTAGGGCTACCAAAAAGATCAAATGCTGATTTGGCTTTATGTACGACAAATTCGATCTATCAGCGGCCAGAAAATATAAAGCTGATCTTTGAAATTAAAATGAGTGTCGTTTCAAACTACAAATATAATGATTCTGATATTGCTTTTATTGGTGATTACAAATCACACAAAGGTAACCCTGCTCTTTTGAGGTCAGATTCAATGCTTAAAGCGATTGGAAAATCTATCAATATAAGAGTTTCTGGAGTTGAATCCACGAAAATACCAATAATTGTTTTAGGTAATAGTCCAATTACAGACAGTTATATACACAAAGTGGATTTTCTAAAAACAGCGGGTGTCATTCAAGGCTTTTGGTCATTGAATCCTGCTCCAACAGCTTCAGAACATGTTAGGCAGACCCCTAAAACAGGTTTTCAAACAATTGAAACCATTGAGAAGCTCAAAAATTTAGTATGTGAATTATTGAACCAAGACATGAATTATTTTTCATCCATGATAAGCAAGCCAAAACTTGGTGAATTCATTCGGATTTCTGGCCAAGAGAACACAGATGAAGAAAAAGCTCAAAAATTCTTGAAATTAATTAGAGAGGTTTAATGAAACAGTTTAACAGAGATGGAACAAAAACAAGTTCTTTTGGAACAAATGGACGAATAAACCATGATTCTACAAAATTTTATAACTCCAAATTATACAAAGATTTAAATGGTTCCAAAGAGATAATTACAACAACAAATGATTTTCCTAAAGACCTATTAAATACAATCATACATGGCTCATGTGAAAATATGGATAAAATACCAGATAATTCACTGCACCTTATGATTACTTCACCTCCCTACAATGTTTCAAAAGAATATGATGCTGATTTATCATTAAATGAATATTTATCATTGCTGAAAAAAGCTTTTTCAGAAACATATCGCGTTCTGGTTAATGGTGGTAGAGCTTGTATTAATGTTGCAAATCTTGGAAGAAAACCATATATACCCCTTTCTGATTATATATCTCAAATGATGATTGATATCGGATTCAATATGCGAGGTGAAATCATATGGAATAAGGCAGCCAGTGCAAGCCCTTCAACAGCGTGGGGTAGTTGGCAGAGCGCTGCAAACCCGATTTTAAGAGATATTCATGAATACATTTTAGTTTTCTCCAAAGGGGATTATAGGAGAGAACGAAAAAAAGAGGAAATGGATTTAAAGAAAAATACCATTTTAAAAGAGCAGTTTATGGAATGGACTAAATCTATTTGGACCATGAATGCGGAAAGTGCTCGAAGAATAGGTCATCCGGCACCTTTTCCGGAAGAATTGCCATATCGATTGATACAATTATATTCATTCAAAAATGACATCGTTCTCGATCCTTTTATTGGTAGTGGAACTACAGGTGTGGCGGCACTAAAAAATGGCAGGTTTTATGTAGGGTTCGATACGAATAAAGAATACATTGAACTTGCAGAAAAAAGGCTGGAACCGTATAAAATACAAACGAAATTATTTTAGAAATCCTCTGAAAATAAGAGCACGGGTCAGAAAAAGAGCCCGGCCAAAACCAGCATACAACAGGCCAAGTACAAAAATTTGCAAAGTTGATTTAAGGTAGCTTAAAATATTATAGTTGCAAATCTTCGTACATTGGCCGACCCGTTATAAGAAATTAATTTTTGCAAAGACAGAAGACGCGCGTGAAAGACAAAAGA
>CAYPMS010000075.1:0-17819 GCA_964411655.1 uncultured Fibrobacter sp. | reverse complement strand
ATAAAGACGGTGCAACAGCACCGGATACCTTACGCTTAAAGAACGGAAGTGACAAAGCGGTAAGATAAAGACGGTGCAACAGCACCGGATACCTTACGCTTAAAGAACGGAAGTGACAACGTGATAAGGTCAAACCGCGTGAATGGCTTAGCGCTTAATCCCGATCTTGCATCGGGACGCATATGCGCTACATTCAACTGCGGATTTTAGGTTGAACGTACCAGGTTCGCGAAATTTAGTCGAGGAATATATTTTTGAGGAATATATTTTTGTATTACTGATTACAACTACACTAAAGGAGTGTTATGTCATCTGAACGAATTCTGGTTATTGAGGATGATGAGGATATTCAAACTTTGATCAACCATAATTTTTCCCGGGAGGGTTTTAAGGTAACCATTTGTGGAAATGGAACTGAGGGACTAAATAAGATACGCCAGGAACCATTCGATTGTGTACTTCTTGATTTAATGCTTCCGGGTTTAGATGGTCTGGAGATATGCAAAAAGATAAAAAAAGACCCAAAAACCCAGCATGTGCCAATAATAATGGTTACTGCAAAAGGTGAAGAAAGCGACATAATTGTTGGTCTGGAACTGGGAGCTGATGATTATGTGGTAAAACCATTCAGTCCAAAAGTTCTGATCGCGCGTGTGAGATCGATTCTGCGGCGAACCAGTCAGGATCTCTTTGATATCCAGTCATTGATTTCCACTAAAGATATCGAGATCAATCCTGGCCGCCGTGAGGTGCTCTGCAAGGGAAGAAAGATTGACCTCACATATATGGAATTCCAGGTACTCCAGCTTCTTGCCAGTCATCCCGGATGGGTTTTCACCAGAAATAAAATAATTGACAATATCAGAAATGATAACTACCCGGTCACTGACAGGTCGGTTGATGTGGTGATTGTAGGACTCCGGAAAAAACTGGGTGATTGCGGCTCTTCCATAGAGACCGTACGAGGGGTGGGCTACCGGTTTGCCGAAACCGGATAATAGTTATTCAATGGAGAAACTATGAGAATTACTAGAATTTCCTGGCAGATTTTTTTTGTATGCCTTGCAGTTACCTTTTTCTCTCTGTTCAGCATTGCAATTTATGCTTCACATACATACAGCAAATTTTACTTAAGGAATTTTACCACAGATTCAGTTGTCAAATCTACCCTGATAAAACGGCAGATCGAGTCATACTTAACTACTGCACAGGGCATGCATGCGGTTGATTCGCTGTGCAAGACGATCGGCAAATTAATAAAGACCAGGATTACAGTAATAAAACCTTCTGGTCTGGTATTGGGAGATTCAGAAACGGACCCGGACCGGATGGAAAACCATGCACATCGTCCGGAGATCAGGGCAGCCCTTAAGGGTGAAACCGGAGTACAGAAGCGATTCAGTCCCACATTGGAATATCCCATGCTCTATGTGGCTGTACCAGTGATGTACGATGGGGAGGTCAGGGCAATTCTGCGCCTTTCGGAACCTTTGCAGCAGATTAAAAAAGACACACATCTTTTCTATAAAAATGTCGCAATTGCCTCTGTTACTGCACTTTTACTGATAGCGCTGGCAAGCATGTCAATTGCCCGCACATTGAGTAAACCGGTTCTGGAAATGAAAAACGGTGCAGAAAGGATAGCTGGGGGTGATCTGGATTTTCGATTAAGAATTCCTGAAATAGAAGAGATTCGTGGACTTGCACAGGCACTCAATACCATGGCAGAATCTCTGGGAGAGCGGATCAGGACTATTACCAGTCAAAAAAATGAGCTTGATACGATTCTCTCAGGCATGTCTGAAGGTGTTCTGGCAACAGATGTCAACGAAAGAATTATCACCATAAATCCTGCTGCTGCAGAGCTTCTGGCAATACCGATAGATAATGCAAAAGGGAAGTCGATCCATGATATTATCCGCAACAGTACGTTGCAGGGTTTCCTTAAGGATATTCTTAAAGGCGACTCGATGCTGGAGACCAGTTTTACATTGCCAGGCAGGACTGGTGAACGTTATATCGATGCTAAAGGGAAAATACTGGGGTTTTCGGAGTCTTCACCTGATGGAATTTTAATGGTATTGCATGATGTTACCAGAGTAAGACAGCTGGAGACCGTCCGTAAGGAATTTGTGGCCAACGTGTCGCACGAGTTAAGAACTCCTTTGACTTCGATAAAAGGTTTTGTGGAAACGATTCTCAATGGAGAGTACTGCCTGCCATCTGAGGTCCAGGATTTTCTGGGGATAATATCGCGAAAGACTGACAGGCTCTGCTCTATAGTTGATGATCTTCTGACATTGTCCGCAATCGAAAGAGAATATGAGCAGCAGGAAATTCGATTGGCACCCACAGTTATAAAACATGTTCTGGAGGGGGCTGCCAAAAACTGTTTTGCAAAGGCAAAGCTTAAGAAGATCTCCTTTGACATTAATTGTGAAGATAACCTTGAAGCTGTTACCAATGCGGATTTTCTGGAACAGGCGGTTTCAAATCTTATTGATAATGCTGTTAAATACAGTCCTGAAGAGAAGGCGGTTTTAATTAAAGGAGAGAAAAGGGGAGAAGAACTGATTATTTCGGTAACAGATGAAGGAATAGGTATTCCAAAGGAACATCATCAGCGAATTTTCGAGCGGTTTTACAGAGTGGATAAAGCCCGAAGCCGTATGATGGGGGGGACGGGACTGGGATTATCAATAGTGAAAAATATCTGCTTTTCTCTGGGTGGGAAAGTTACTGTGGAGAGCGAAGTCGGGAAGGGAAGTACGTTCAGGATAATATTGGGGGGAAAAAATTTAAAAACAACAGTTCTGTCTTAAATTAAGACACTCACAAGATTTTTATCACTTTGATCAAACGGAGTTACCAGAGAGATATCTAAAGGATCAGTTACTACTCAGCAATTTCCGGCAGCTATGAAATGGCAAATAAAATCAAAAACAAAAGCATCAAATCCCAACAACCAATTATCAAATCTCAAAAAAGCCGGTAATTGGTAAACAAACCCAATTTGAAATACTTTAGCTGAATTCAAAAATCTTTTTCCTGTTTCGGATTTCTATTCCATTCCAGTTTCGGGATTTCGAAATTTCCTTCTTCAAATTTCTGTTTAGAATTTTGGTATTGCAATTTTGGAATTTAAGATTTGTGATTTGTATCTGATTGTTAGGTGGTTAAGAATTGTAACAAAGGTAAAACACAGGTTTCTTTTGTTTAAAATTTAATTCCGGTCTTTTCCCGAAAGAACATCTATATTTATATATCTGACCGGGATTACATATCTTCTTTCAGTTGTACAATATGCAAATCAAACCTGACATGCGCAAGGCTTGCTGATAATAAGGAAAGGAGGCGCAATGCAGTACAGAGAATTCGGAAATACTGGTTTTCAAGCATCAGAAATCGGTTTGGGAACCTGGCAGTTTGGTGGAGACTGGGGAGAAATTTCCGATGAAGAGGTTAACGCAATTTTAAAAACAGCTCTGAATAATGGAGTTAATTTTTTTGATACTGCAGATGTTTATGGCGCAGGAAGAAGTGAGACACTGATAGGGAACTTTTTGCGAAATCAATCAGGCAGTACCTTTGTAGCTACTAAGCTGGGACGACTGGAGGGATATCCTGATGGTTATTCACTTGAACTTTTTAAAAGATGTGCAGAGAATTCGTTGCGCCGGCTTGGCAGAGAAACGATTGATCTGATACAGTTGCATTGTGTTCCTGTATCCTGGTTAAAAGCTGGAGAAATATTCGACTGGTTACGTGTTCTGAGATGTGAAGGCAAAATACGGTATTTCGGAGCAAGTGTGGAAACGATGGAACAAGCACTTATATGCCTGGAGCAGGAGGATATTACTTCTTTGCAGATAATATTCAATATATTCCGTCAGAAACCACTTAAGGCACTGTTTAAAAAAGCTGCAGAAAAAAAAGTTGCTTTGGTAATACGGCTTCCTCTGGCCAGCGGTCTTCTGACAGGTAAATTCAGCAAAGATACAGTATTTTCGCCTTCCGATCATCGCTCATATAACAGAGATGGTCAGGCATTCAGTGCTGGTGAAACATTTTGTGGACTGGACTTTGAATATGGACTCGATCTGGTTAATCAGATTCGCCCTCTGGTGCCGGCGTCGATGTCCATGTCACAGTTCGCGTTGCGTTTTATACTCGATTATCCTGAAGTAAGTGTGGTGATTCCTGGAGCTTCCAAATCAAAACAGGTGATTTCAAATGTGAATGCAGCCAGTTTTGAACCATTGGGAAAGCATGTTCATTTTGTTCTGGCTCAATTATATCAAAATGAGATAGAGAAAAACATAAGGGTGGAAGTCTAAAGTAAAATCGACTTCCGCGATTTGCCTTCCTATTGGCAGATAGCATATGGAGGAAAGCTCTTAAATACCAGTATGGCCAAAACCACCTGAGCCTCTGGAAGTCTCCCTGATGGTTTGGTTTTCAGTGAAATCCAAAGAGAGTTCAACCCGTGAAGGGACAAGTTGCGCTATGCGATCTCCCCGCTTTACAGTAAATGGCTGATCCCCAAAATTAGCCAGAATAATTTTTACCTCGCCCCGATAGTCTGCATCAATGGTTCCCGGAGCATTCAGAACAGTAACACCGAACTTAAAGGCCAGCCCGCTTCTGGGGCGAACCTGCACCTCATAACCTTCAGGGATCTCCAGGCATAAACCAGTAGGAACAAGGGCCCGGCCACCCGGTGCAATAGTCATCTCAGTTTCGACTGCAGCACAGACATCACAGCCGCTGGAACCGCTGGTCATGCGCTTGGGAAGAGGAAGATCCTGAGCATGTTGCAGTCTTTTTACCAGAATCGTATCGTTATTCATAATGTTAATCTTTTAGAGGGGGATAAGTGTTTACGGCAGAAAGGAAAACCAGCAGAAAAGGGGAGAAGTGACTCCCCTTTTTATAACTACAGAAGTGCTTTACGGCTTAGTTTTACCTTACCAAATCTGTCGAATCCGATCAGCTTGACTTTCACCTTGTCTCCCACATTGAGTACATCCTCAACTTTGGCAACTCTTTGAAGGTCAAGTTCGGAAATATGGACAAGCCCTTCCTTGCCGGGGAGAAACTCGACAAAAGCACCGAATTCCACCACTGATTTTACTATTCCATCGTATACTGCACCCAGTTCAGGTTCTGCCACGATGCCTCTGATTCTGTTAAGAGCAGCATCACGTTGTTCTTTATTGGTAGCAGCAATCTGAATCGTACCGTCATCCTCGATAAAAATAGTGGTACCGGTGGTTTCCTGAATATCTCTGATAACCTTGCCGCTGGGACCAATCACTTCCCTGATTTTTTCTTTGTCGATAGTGATAGTGCTGATCCGTGGGGCATAGGCAGAAAGCTCCTTACGCGAGGAGGCAATTGTCTGCTCCATTATATCGATAATCCGCATGCGGGCATTTTTAGCCTTCTCCAGAGCATCTTTCATCAGTTCGGGAGTAATACCATGTATTTTAATATCCATCTGAATAGCAGTAACACCGTCACGGGTACCAGCTACCTTGAAATCCATGTCACCGACATGGTCTTCGGTTCCAAGAATATCGGTAAGGACTGCAATACTATCACCCTCTTTAACTAATCCCATTGCAACTCCGGCCACATGTCCTTTTATAGGTACCCCTGCAGCCATCAGTGACAATGAGGAACCACAGACGGTAGCCATCGAAGAGGAACCGTTGGATTCCATGATTTCAGAAACGACTCTGATCGTATAAGGAAAGCTCTTTTCATCGGGAAGAACAGGTGCAAGAGAGCGCTCTGCAAGATGACCGTGCCCGATTTCACGTCTGGAAACGGTACCCAGTCTTTTTACTTCACCGACCGAGTACGGAGGGAAGTTATAATGCAGCATGTATGATTTATCATATTCACCCTGGATACTGTCGATGTGCTGTTCATCGAGTTTGGTTCCCAAAGTGGTGGCAACCAGTGCCTGTGTTTCGCCGCGGGTAAACAGTGCAGAACCATGGGCTCTGGGAAGTATATCCAGTTCACAGGTGATATTGCGTATTTCATCAAGCTTTCTTCCACCGATTCTGATACCCTGTTCAAGAATGGTTTGTCTGATATCTTTACGTTCGATTTCTGTGAAAGCGGCGTCGATTTCTGCGCTGGATTCTGGAAACTTTTCAGCCAGAGCGGTCTGAACTTCCTCTCGCAGGACATTGAGACCATGGTAGCGTTCTTTTTTGTTCCCTGAGAAACTGATCTCATGGATACGATCTTTTACCAGCTCTGTAACCGCTTCCATAATTTCAGGGTTGATTTCCTTTTCCGGATATTCTGCTTTGGGTGGTTTGCCGACTTTAGCGATGAGTTCCTTTTGCAGGGCTACAAGCGCTTTTATATGCCTGTGTGCCAGAAGCAGTGCTTCGATCAGTAATTCTTCACTAAGCTCAGAGCACCCGCCTTCGACCATCATTATTGAATCCTCTGTACCTGCTACAACCAGATCCAAATCGCCAGCTTCAGTCTGGGCCAGGGAAGGGAAAGCTTTAAGCTGGCCATCTACCAGACCAACCCTCACACAAGCCACCGGTTCTTTGAAAGGCAGGTCTGAAATGCAAAGAGCACTGGAGGCAGCAGTAACAGCGATCACATCTGCATCATAGTTGTCATCTGCAGAAATGACAGTACACACTATCTGAACTTCTGTTTTATACCCTTTAGGGAAAAGAGGCCTGATAGGGCGATCCACAATTCTTGCGGACAAAACCTCCTTATCACTGGGTTTACCTTCTCTTTTTACAAAGCCACCGGGAATTTTACCTGCAGCATAGGTTTTTTCTACATATTCAACAGTGAGAGGGAAGAAATCAGAATCTGCTTCGGAACCGCTACACACTGTAGCTAAAACCATTGTGTCACCGATTCGGGCAATCACCGAACCATCAGCCTGCTTTGCAATGCGGCCTGTTTCCAGAGAAACCTTGATATCAGCAATTTCGGTTTCTACATTGATACGAGTCATCTACAACTCCTGATGTTAATTTTTTATATACAGTCATTAATGCAATCATAAGTAATAGAGATGGCAAAAGAATGCCATCTGCAAGATATTTATACAGGCCAGATAGAGAGTGCAACTTTCCATAACCACCAAATGAGCATGAATTCAGCACGTCGGTGGGCGCTCCATGGTCGTAGAAGGAGAATGCGGCGGGAAACACCTCAGCCCGCTATTTTCTAATATTTAGTTTCTTGATTAACGAACGGTATCTGTCAATATCAACTTTCATCAGATAATCAAGCAGAGAGCGGCGCTCTCCAACCAGCTTGAGAAGACCGTAACGGGTATGGTGATCTTTGGGATTCACCTTAACATGTTCGGTTAAATAATTAATCCGATCAGTTAAAATCGCAATCTGTACATCAGTATTTCCGGTGTCCTTCTCGTTTTTGCCGTAAGTACTTGTTAATTCCTGTTTGCGTTCCTTGGTTAACGCCATTGGAGTCTCTCCTCTGAAAAAAAATTTCTAATTTGGTTTACATCTTGTTGAATCTGCTTCACCAGTTCGTCAGTATTTGAAAAAGCCTGATCACTGCGCATAAAACGGTAAACCCAGATATGGGCAGTTTGACCGACCTGTGGAGTAGTTCCCTTCAAATCAAGCGCATGAAACTCAAAATGGCTATCTCTGTCATTAAAAGTAGGACATGCACCAAAATAGAGCGCTCCGGTGAGCAATGTATCATTAAACTCCAGCTCTGCGGCATAAACCCCCGGTGGTGGAATAACTTTTTGCGAAGACGGCCTTTTAAAATTGAGGGTTGGATAGCCGATCTGTGAGCCTATTTTTAATCCTTCTATCCTTTCAACTGAAATCAGATAAGGATGACCCAGCATCTCCATTGCTTCGCTAAGGTATCCTTCTGTGATTAATTTGCGAATCCTGGTAGATGATACCGCCAATGAATCCATCTGGAGCAGATCCGCCGTAAACACTGGAATATGATATTTGCTCACAGTATCACGCAAAAAATTCTTGCCACCAGATCGGTTTTTACCTATCGCATGCCCTTCGCCCATTATCCATTCGACCATATGAAACCGGGAAATCAGATAGTTTTCTACAAATGATTCTGGCGATGTTTCACTGAAAGATTTATCAAAAGGGATTTTAAACAGATAATCGACACCTGATTTTTCTATAAGGGTATATTTCTCTTCAAATGTAGTAAGCAAATGCTGTGGCAGTTCTGGATATAAGGCGGCACGGGTATGTGGTTCAAAAGTAACTAATGCCGATGATACTTCTCTTTGGTGTGCTCTTTCGATCACTTGCTTAATTAGGAGTTGATGTCCCCGATGCACCCCATCGAAATTGCCAACCGAAAGAACAGTACTTTCCTGGTCAGGAAGAAAATCATCAACTGATAGAAGCTTCATGGCTATCACCTGATAAGGGGAAAACAGCTACAGGATGAAACTTTGATCCCTGTTTCCATTGAAGCACAGCAAGCAGATGTGTACCACTGAAAGCAAAAATTTTCCTGTTCGTTGGACCACCCATTTGTGGTAATGAGATATCCATTCCATGAAGGAGTCTTTGATGATGAGGTTCGCTAAGTTGAATGCCTGGTTCATTGCCCAGTACAACTGCAGCAGGCATAATATAGTTAACGGCATGATCGATATCATCAATCTCCATCGCTTGATCAAGATTGAAATTTCCTGAACGGTAACGCCTGATAAAGCTGGCAATACCGTAGGTGTTAAGCGCTGATGCCAGATCTCTGACTACAGCCCTTACATAAGTTCCTCCTGAGCAGCATAGCTCGAGTTCAGCTATCCCTCTGTCCTGATCGTATTGGATCAAATCTAATGAATGGATCTTAACCCTGCAGGGTTTCAAATCAGGAGTGTCACCGTTTCTGGCCATTTCATAAGCCCTTACACCATTGATCTTTTTCGCGGAAAAAGCGGGAGGTACCTGAAGATGCTCGCCATGGAAACGGTTAAGCGCGGCCTTAAGCTGTGCAGATGAAGGAAATGCTCCCCCCTCTGCTATTACGGTCCCTTTACTGTCCAGTGTATCGGTCTGGAAACCAAATTGTAAGCCGAATCTGTAAACCTTGGGTTCATTGGGCAGATACTGAATCAGGCGGGTAGCGCTGCCTACTGCAATTACCAGTAAACCACTGGCTTCCGGATCCAGTGTCCCCGCATGTCCGATTTTCTTAACTTTTAAAACTTTACGCAACTCTGCGACTATTTTAAATGAAGATGGCCCCTGAGGCTTATTTACACAAAGAAATCCGTCCAAACCCTACTGCAGCTCCTTCTCGATGATAGAGAGCATCTTCTCAAGAGCCTGTGCATAAGGAAGATTTATGGTACAACCTGCTGCATTGGAATGACCTCCTCCGCCGGGGATCTTCTGAGCTATTTTTCCAACATCAATTTTCCCCTTGGAGCGCAGGCTGAAATGGGTCTGATTTTCATTGTGCTTTATTAACATTCCCACATACACCCCTTTGGCTGTGCTGGTATAATCGGACATCCCCTCACTGTCACTTAACTGTGCTTCAAGTTCATTAACCAGCGAATAGGGCATCTCCATAATACATACTTTTCCGTCAAGCAGAAAGTGCAATGTAGACCAGATCTTTGCCTGTAACAAAAGAGCATTCCGGGAATGTGATGCATATACTTTTTCATATATTTTCGCGCAGTCTGCACCTTTGTCGGCAAGATCGGCACATTTTTTAAGGATCCTGCTGTTTGTATTTGAAAATCTGAAGCCACCGGTGTCAGTCATTATGGCGGTGTAAAGAGATTCCGCTACATGAGCCGGAAAGGAGATGTTACAGTTTGTAAAGTGATCATATATTATCTCACCCACCGCCGCTGCAGCAGTATCTACAATATTCAGAGTACCAAATCGAGTGTTGTCTCTGTGATGATCAATATTTATAATCTCGGAAACTGAAACAGAACCAATATCCCAGCCAAGTCGCCCTGGATTTGAACAATCCAGTATCACAATAACATCGTATTGTCCTTCCAGTGGCAATACTGACATCTTATCACTGTCATTAAGAAAGGTGAATTTTGCCGGAACTGCATCATGGTTGCAGATGGTAACTTCTTTACCCATGGAATTAAGATACCAGTAAAAGGCCAACTGTGAGCCGATCGAATCTCCGTCCAGGCTCATATGAGAGGAGATAAGAAATCTGTTATGAGAAGTTATAAGTGAATGAAGGTCATCCCAGATCATCTTGAATTTCTTTGAGAAGCTCGTTAATATGCTGACTGTGCTCAATAGAGTTGTCGATTTTAAAATACAGGTGCGGAAAATGCTTTACAGTTATACGTCCGGCAACAGTTCTTTGGATAAAGGGTGCTGCCTTATTCAGGGCTGCAATTGCATTGTCCTTTTCATTCTGATCACCAAGGACGCTCACGTAAATGGTAGCATTACGAGTATCCTGAGCAAGTTTTACCTGAGTAACTGTAATCACAGGGGGGATTCTGGGATCCCGCAATTCCTGTGAAATTACTGTACCGATTTCCCGCTGAAGAAGTTCTCTGAGCCGCTCGATATGAAAATGAGTTGATGACAAATCTTAGCTCCTTATGCATGGGTTGAAAGTTTACGGGCGACTTCAATTTCCTCATAAACCTCAAGTCTGTCATTTTCATGGTAATCATGAAAATTTTCCAGTGTAATCCCACATTCGTATCCGGCATTTACTTCCTTGACATCTTCTGTTAATCTCTTCAATGACCCTATACGACTGTCAGCGATGATAATGTCATCACGAATCAGCCTTGCTTTTGCACCACGGGTAACCGTACCGGACTGAACATAACAACCTGCCACTATCCCCACTTTAGAAATTCTGAATACCTGGCGAATTTCTACAGAAGCAATGATGTTTTCTTTAATTTCCGGTTTTAACATCCCTTCCATGGCACTTCTGACCGCATCCAGAGCCTCGTAGATGATCTTGTATGTTCTGATTTCTACACCTTCACGTTTAGCCAGTTCTTTTATTTTGGTATTTGGGCTAAGATGAAAACCGATGATAAGTGCATCTGAAGCTGCTGCAAGCATAATGTCGGTTTCTTTTATGGCTCCGACACTTCGATGGATCACCGCTACCTTGATCTCTTCGGTGCTCAGTTTCTCCATAGAATCTGCCAGAGCCTCCACAGAACCGTCAACATCACCTTTGATGATGAGATTAAGTGTCTGGACATTTCCCGCCTGTATCTGTTCATAAAGATGATCAAGAGAAATCGTACCCATTTTACGAAGTTCCCGCTCCTTTTGAGCCAAACGTCTTCTGGCAGAGATATCACGGGCTTCTTTTTCATCATCGACAACTCTGAAAGAGTCACCAGCCTGAGGCGTTCCCGATAACCCCAGTACTACAACCGGCTTAGATGGTCCGGCTTCACTAACACTCACACCACGCTCGTTGAAAAGATCACGTACCCGTCCGGAGTGGATTCCGGTTACAAAAGCATCGCCTTTTCTCAGAGTCCCTTTCTCAATAAGAATAGTGGCAATGGGTCCTTTCCCCTTATCAAGTTCTGCTTCAACCACAACACCCTGAGCATTACCTGTGGCACTGGCTTTCAGTTCAAGAATTTCAGTTTCCAGTGCGAGTGTTTCAAGAAGTTTATCGATTCCTTTACCGGTTTTGGCAGAAATTTCTACACAGGAAACCTGTCCACCGAAATCTTCTACCAGCACATTGTATTGGGCAAGCTCTGCTTTGACCCGGTCGACATTGGCAGTCGGCAGATCGATTTTATTGATGGCAACGACCAGAGGCACATTTGCAGCTTTGGCATGATCGATAGCTTCTTTGGTCTGAGGCATTACCCCCGAATCGGCAGCTACAACCAATACTATGACATCGGTGATCTGAGATCCTCTGGCCCGCATAGCAGTGAATGCTTCGTGACCAGGAGTGTCAAGGAAGGTCACAGGGCCGTGCTTGGTTTGCACCTCGTATGCTGCAATATGCTGAGTAATACCACCTGCTTCACCGGCTATAACGTTGGTTTTTCTGATATAGTCAAGCAGAGATGTTTTTCCATGATCAACATGTCCCATGACTGTAACCACCGGGGCACGAGGCACCAGTACTGCTTCTTCTTTTTCGGAAGCTTCTTCTTCCAGCTCGGCTCCGTATTCGGTCATCAGTTGTGCGGTATACCCGAATTCATCAACCAGAAGCTCAATAGTCTGGAAATCCAGTCGCTGATTGATAGTCACAAAAAGACCCAGCTCCAGGCATTTGGCAATCAGATCCGATGCCGGGATGTTCATCATGTTTGATAATTCGTTAACCGTGACAAATTCTGAAACGTTGAGTATCTTGCGGTCGGTTTCTTCCTCTTTAAGAACAGTATCTTTTTTATATTTCTTTTTAGAAAAACCGGACCCGATTTTGGCCAGGGTCTTTTTAATGTTAGCCTTTAATTCGAATTCGTCAATTTCTGGGCGTTCAGGTTTCTTTTTGCCTTTCTTTTTGCTTTTATCTTTTTTGGAAAATCCTTTAGCTTCAATCGAAGGATGAGGTATTATTTCTTCAACAGGGACAACCGGAGTTCTTTGCCCTGTTCCTGCAGAAGGCGTATAAGTAGATTCAAATTCTCTAGGCTGACGCTGTTCTTTTTCAAAGTTCCGCCGAGGCTGGTAAGAATAAGGCTCTTTAGTGATTTCTTTTTCTGCCTGAACTGTGGGAGCAGCTTGTTCTACTACAGGTTCTTCAGTGACTTCAGGTATTATCTGTTCAGGTTTCTGAGGTTCTTCTTCTTTACCGATCAGGTCTTCCCTGGCTTTAGTGAGCATTTGTTTTTTACGCTCATACTCTTTTTTAATTTCAGCCCGTTCAGATTCGAATTTCTTTTTAATTTCGTTGCGAAGGCTTTCATCAACCGTACTCATGTGGCTCTTTACAGGAATACCCATGCCACGCAGCATCTGCACAAGGGCTTCGCTGGAAACCTTAAACTCCTGAGCTAATTTATAAACTTTCTCTTTTGCCATTGCTTACCTCTCGTATTACTTGCGGCGTGTGTACTGTAAAGTGATTAAACGGAACCCGGCAGGACATCCGTTGCCTTTTTCTGCCCTGGTTATCAGGCTAAAGAGCAGAACCGGTGGAGTTATTCTCCTTGTTTTCGTGAGCTTCATCTATTGCCTTTTTAGTGTCATCCTCTGATTGAGCCAGGTTCTCTATTGCACTGGCAGCAATATCGCCCATTATCGGGCTTTCTTCATTGTCATTCCCTTCAAAACGCTCGCCGCGGGCTTCTTCACGCATCGATTCGTAGGCTTCATCATAACTCTGATCCTGCTGGTCGGTATCAGTAGAGTAAGATTCTGCAGTGACGTCTTCTTCAGCACTCTTTTCGGCGCCTTTGTCTGGGCTGACCGGAGTTTCCAATTGTATGGCAGCCCGCTGTTCCTCGCTCATATTGGCAAATTCCTCGTCGCCGAACACGTCAATTTCCTTGTCAAGCATTTTGGATGCCAGACGGATGTTTTGACCTTCACGCCCGATTGCCTGTGCCAGATCTTCTTCCCGGATTACTACGACTATTTTAAAGTTGCCAACCGGAATGACTCTTTTAACCTCTGCAGGAGCAAAAACTCTCCGGACAAGAAGCGATAATTCATCGGTCCAGTTGATTATATCGATCCGCTCATTGGAGAGTTCACGTACGATAGCCTGCACGCGGTTACCACGCATTCCCACACACGCTCCCACAGGATCTACCCGGCTGTCACTGGTGGTAACAGCGATTTTTGAGCGGTGGCCAGGGTCCCGTACAACTTTTACAATACGGACTGTTTTGTCGAATATTTCAGGCACTTCCAACTCAAAAAGACGTGCCAGAAACTCCGGAGCGGTTCTGGAAATAATGACCTGCGGTCCTTTGGGATTATTTTTAACTTCTACTATACATGCACGAATATTATCACCCTGACGATAATGCTCTTTACGAATCTGTTCTTTATAAGGCAGCAGGGCTTCTGTACGGCCTAAATTTACCAGGATATTTCCTTTTTCAATCTGCTGAACCGTTCCGGTTATCAACTCTCCAATTCTCTCGCTGTAATCGGCAAATATTTTCTCCCGTTCTGCTTCCCGCACCCTTTGGATGATTACCTGCTTGGCTGTCTGAATAGCCATTCTTCCGAAAAGATCAATATCAAGATCCTGAATAAGTTCATCACCTATCTCAATGTCTTCATCTATTTCCCGGGCATCCTTTAAAAGAATCTGTTTTTCAGGATCCTCAACTACTTCCACAACCATCTGTCGGGTAAAAACTTCCAGTAATCCCTTTTCCCGGTCAACTTTTACTTCTACATTAACGGGCTTCCCCAGGTATTTGCGTGCTGCTGTAGCCAGCGCATCTTTTAAAGTCTCAAGCACCAGATCCATGCTGATGCTCTTTTCTTTTGTAACAGCACCTATCGAAGCAACAATATCCAATGCCTTCAGTGCTTCGCTTTTGCTCTTTCTTTTCATCTATCTATCCTTCCCGAATTACTTGAATCGGATCTCTTCTTTACCACTATAAATATCTGACAGGGATACTTCCACTATGTTTTTTTCAGTTTTCAGACACAATTTGTTGCCTTCACAACTCAATACTTCTCCCTGAATCTTCTTTTTCCCTTCAATGCCTTCCTTTAAATGAACAGTAACCGGATGACCGATAATTCTCTTAAAGTCACGCTCACTTTTTAAGGGCCGGTCTATTCCAGGAGAGGAAATTTCCAGATTATACTGGCGATTGCTGGAAAAATCTTCCCGATCAAGAAGCTCAGAAATACTATTACTGACCATTTCACAGTCACTGATAGTTATAGCCCTGTCAGAGTCAATAGTAACCCGAAGAATCGAGCGGCTGCCAGCGTGAAAAAACCGCAGATCGAATAGCTCATACCCTAATTCTTCAAGCTTAGCCTCGATTAAAGGTCTAATCTGCTCAACTGATGACATGTTTTTTACTCTCGTTAACAGGAGCATAACAAAAACGGGCTGAACGCCCGCTTTAGTCTCAAGCTGAAAAATTCCAATTAATATACAACCCGGCAAATAATTAATTCAAGTCAGAACTTAGGGAAAAAACCTTATCTGGAAGAAAGTTTCTGGCGCAATACTTTTAATGCTTCATCACGATTGTTTATTTTCTCTTCCAGTTGCAGATCGTAGATCTCTGTAAGCAGTTCCCCAAAAACAGGACCCGGCTTAAGTCCCATCTCAATCAGATCTTTTCCTTTAATATAAGGCTGTGGCTTGAGTCTGTCAGAGGCGATCATCTTCCGTTTCTCAATTACATAATTATAATTGGACAGAATTCCATGACTGGCAAGACAATCGATCCGATGTAGCTCCAACTCTTCATCTATTGTTTCCCTGGAAAGCATTTTTTTAAGTGTCGCAAGTCTCATCTGTCTTACATTCTTAAAGTTCATGTGGTTCTCAATGCAGGCTTCCACCCCTTTAATCAGAGAATTTGATGCTCGAAGCCTCTTTAAAGTCTCTTTGGCCATCTCTGCTCCAACCCGGTCGTGATTATTAAACCTTATCCGGTCAGTAATAACTTTTGTGGATGGTTTGCCGATGTCGTGTAAAAGGACGCTCCAGGCTAAAACCGAAGATGGAACTGGTTTTAGTAAACTGAGAGCAAGAATCGTGTGAGTGAACACATCTCCTTCAGGGTGATATTTCTCAGGCTGTTCAACCCCAATAAGGTTGTCAATCTCCGGGAGAATGATCTTAAGAAGGCCACAATCTCTCAGCAATGAAATGGCGATGTCTGCATTGCCTTGCCTTAGGATTTTGTCCAGTTCTATGAAAATTCGCTCTGCTGAGATATTTATTATTTGTGGCGAATATTTTTTTATGGCTCTCCAGGTGCTCTCTTCAATTTTAAAAGAAAACCTGGCCGAAAATCTTATTGCCCTGAGCATCCTGAGGTAATCTTCCCTGAAACGAAGTTCTGGATCTCCTATAGCACGGATGATTTTCTGCTCAATATCTTTAACCCCCCCAACATAATCAATCAACTGGTTGGAGATTGGATCAAAAAACAATCCATTAATGGTAAAATCACGCCTCAATGCATCTTCTTTGGCATCAGTGTAGGTAATACTGGCAGGATGACGCCCATCGGAAATACCTATGTCAGAGCGGAATGTAGCTACTTCAAAAGGAATACCCTTTTCAACAACTATCATCACTCCGAACTGTTCACCCACTTTAATGGTCTGGGGAAATATTCGACCGATACTTTGTGGTGTTGCATCGGTGGCAATGTCAATATCACCGGGGACTTGGTTTCCCATAACCATATCTCTGACAACCCCTCCGGCAAAATATGCCTTAAATCCATGGTTAAGGAGTTCCTTGACGATGTGAATTGCACCACTGTGTTTTTCTTGAGGCTTGAAGGTAAGCATAGAGCCAAAAATAAGCTGAAGAATCAAATGTCTGCAAGCAAACAATAATTATTATTGACATTGCCTCATGGAGAAAAGCATCTTTAAAACTGGTTATAGCACCGCAAACTAGGATTTAAACATAGAATTTGGAGGATACCCATGAAAACGGTGTTTAAAGTGATCGCAGGATTAAGCGTTTTAGCCATGATGATCTCCTGCTCATCTAAATCTTCCTTCGAAAAACAAGGAGACGCAGCTTATAAAGCAGCTCAGAAACTTCAGGGAGACCAGAAACGGCGACAACTCAAAACCGCTTATATAATGTACGATAAAGCCATCAAAAACAATCCAAATAAAATCTCTCCATCTTTGAGGAGCCGATATGTGGAAATGACCTTGGTACGCGCTGGAATGGTCATAAACGAAGGCGCAGCCCACATGGAAGCTATACCGCTTCTGTTTGATGATGTCGAAAAACATATCACATCTTCCGATATCCCTGCCAATCTTAAACAACAATATGCCCTGCTTCTGGTTCAGTTGGCTGACTCAAGCTCTGCTGCAGCGAAATACGACGATGCCATTAAAACCATCGAAAAAGCCGCTACCTTTGCCAGTGACCCAGCTCCTATAAATGCAAAAAAACAGGAAGTCATCAAAAAAGTGGCTCAGGAAAATTATGAACTGGCTGATGGAGAATACAACATTGCCAAAAGTAACAAAGATGCAGAAGCTTTCGTAAAAGCAGAGTTCTATGCTTTATCTGCTCTTTATTTCGATTCCACTCATGCAGAAGCCAAAAAACTGCTTTCTGCTGTCAGAAAAGAAAATATCGGTACCTACTCTGCATATTTGAGAGTAATTGATCCTATTCCGGATTCTACAGTGTTCAGAAAAATCAATAAGTACGATATACTTTTGGCTATGCCCACTATGCAGAAACGTGGAAACAATCTCGTTACAATCGTGGATATTTACAACTATTCCTATAACCCACTCCGGCTCAATTCAGGTAATTTCAGCCTGGTGGATGAAAACGGGACCAAATACAAGGCACTCCCGGCACGCCTCACACCTGAGTTGCTTGACCAGGAGCACGAAGCAAAACTCAAGCTTACTTTCCCTGCACCAAAAGGCAAAATTGCAAAACTGGTTTATGAAGAAAACGAACATCTTTCAGAAAAATTCTTCTACTGATAACACCAATTTTTCTATTTAGAATCTTATTGAAAACGTCCCTCTTGAGGGGCGTTTTTTTTTCATTACGGAATCTACATGCTTGTCTGAGGTAAAGCCAGCTTTGAGATCTGAAAATGTCCCCAGGGATCTTCATATTTTCTGATGGCGTTTTTA
>CAYPMS010000074.1:0-17892 GCA_964411655.1 uncultured Fibrobacter sp. | reverse complement strand
GTCTGAAATCCACGATTGCTTTCCTTCCTCTCTCAAGCTATTTTTTCTGTGCAAAATAACCATCTTTTTTGTAGCAAAAGGAAGCGTTTAACCATGCAAAACGAAATTGAAAATCCCATCCCGGCTCCTGTTCAGGAATTTTATGAATTGTATAAACAGAACTTCTCCAGCATTACTTTTCCGGACATTAATCTGGGGATTCTGGATAAGCTGATTAGTGATGTCCATGAAAAAATGAAAGCTTTAGAAGAAGCCCGTGCCCTGGTTAACACCGCACAGCAGGAGTTAGAAAACAGTCAAAACGAGCTGCTTCAAAAATCGATGCGGGGTTTGGCCTATGCTAAAATTTATGCCGAGGACCAGGAAGAGCTTCTCAATCAACTCTCAAACATTAATATGGCTAAAAACAGCCGCTCATCAAAGAAAAACAGCTTAGAAGCAGGTGAAGTGAAACGGACCAGAAGCAAGAAGCAGGAAAAAACTGAACCTGCAGAAGAAGCACAAATGTCCGAGATCTGAATAGCGGATATCGGATTGTGGGGAAGGAGGAAAATTAATTACCTTATCGTTATGAAAAACAATTGTGCAATAATACATTGATTTGCCAAGTGTTTCAATAGATCTGGTGCTGCTTCTCTTAAAATTTAAGTACCAGATTTTCCCCCGATTGATTCCGGGGACGGAGTAACTTTAACCACCTATCGATTTACCCTCAGTATGCCATTTAATATGGATCTGCAAAGGGTTGTGAAAAGGTCTGGTATTGCTTCACTTAAATTTTAAACCTAAATTCCGCAGGTGCTACTGCACCGGATACCTTACGCTTAAAGAACGAATGTGACAACGTGATAAGGTCAAACCGCGTGAATGGCTTAACGCTCAATCCCAATCTTGCATCGGAACGCATATACGCTGCGTTCAACTGCGGATTTTAGGTTAAATATCAGTTTTCACTCCGATTAATTTCGATCGGCGTTGGATCTCCGGATCCTGACTTCAGATTCCAGATATCAAAGTTTCGAAATCAAAACAAAAATCTGTTTCAGAATCCCAAAAATCAAAATCTTAAAGCCGTAATCCAAAATTATTTCGTCTACTAACCTCTCCTTATCAGACAGATCGAATCAAGGCGAAGACGGGCGTTATTAAAGATCTGTGTAAGGTAGGCAGACTCTTTCTCGATCTGCATAAACTCCTCCTTAGTGATTTCAGCCCCCAATTCCGAGAGTCTTTTTAATCGGTTTGTCTCAGCATCATAGAACTGCCTCATCTTCCTTATTGCGTCTTCTATGCTATATTTCATGGCCTTTTGCGCGATCATGGATGAAGTTTCAAGCATTGATGGGATTAAAACAGTGCTGATTTCCCGATTGGATAGAAGCGGCTTAACAGATCCTTTTTTTAATATTCCAGAAGTCCTGGCGATCAAGTAATCTGAAGTAACCTCTTTCCCAAGGTGATTTACTGCTACTCGAAGAGGTAAAGGTGGTAAGAAACTGTCGGAATTAAATTGCGCAGATGCTATACACTCAAGAATGTAGACGCACTCAAGAACCAGCTCTTTTCTTTTTGGATCAGGCCATATTGCAAAAGCACTGGAACCATGCTCAGAGGAGAGGAAAAGATCCAAAGCACCTGTAACCATTGGATGATCAATAGTGAGAAACTCAATATCATCTCTGAAAAGAGCAGTTTTGCGATCATAGGTAATCACCGGCCTTTCCTGACGAGGCAGAGGGAATGCGTTATCTGTAACGTACTCTGTGATAAGTGCAAATCTGTTCTCACCCGCATCTTCAATGGCAACACCATAATGCAGAAACAGCTTATCCATCACAGATTGAGCCTTGGTATGGTCATCCTCATACTGAATCTCATTAACCAGTTCTCTTGCCTCCTTTGGCTGAAACGATGCCAGTTCCAGTAACCTGTCCCTTTTACTGAAAAGCTCTTCTGTAAGCTTTCTGCATCGATTTTGGGTTAATTCAATAATCTGATTTACTTTTTTTTCATCCACAGTATCGGCATCCGTCAACAAAAGTGATTTCAATTGTGGTTGCAGTTCTTCAAAGACAGCAGCTGCTGCCGGAATATTATTTTCCAGGGAACCAACACCATGATGATACCACCTGCAGAGAAGATGCTGGGGGCTGTTTATTATGTATGGAATGTATAGATCAATCTGATTGAGTTGTCCGATTCTATCCAGTCTTCCGATTCGCTGTTCCAGAAGCTCGGGATTAAAGGGTAGATCAAAGAGAATAAGATGACTGCAGAACTGAAGATTACGGCCTTCACTACCGATATCGGAGCTTATCATCAGTCTGGCTCCGGCTTTATCTGCAAACCATGCGGCATTTCTGTCTGCCTGGATCAGGGTCATCTCCTCATGAAACAAAGCTATATCAATTGCAAGGTGTTTCTGCAATGCCTGCTGTATGTCGGTTGCTTTCTCTTTGGAAGTGCAGATGATCAGAAATTTAGTATCGGGTGAATCCTGCAGCAGCTTAACAATGGCCAATATTCGCGGATCATCATTCTCGATGGTACAGTGTCCGGAAGAATCAGAGATATCTTCGATCATCTCTTTTCTCAACCGCTCTTTATAATGCGGTTCTGCTTCCAGAGCGATCAGGTTTACTTTTCTTTGAGGGAACCCTTTAATGGTTTTTCTTGTGTTTCGATATTGTACCCTTCCCACAGCATAAATATCGATCAGTTGGGCAAGAGTAATGCTTTTTAATCCCATTCTGGATTCATCCGCAGCAGGGAGCAGTTCAGCTATTTTCTCAGGCAAAACGATCTGAACATTGTCAGATGATACCGCA
Source organism: uncultured Fibrobacter sp. (assembly GCA_964411655.1). GTDB lineage: Bacteria > Fibrobacterota > Chitinivibrionia > Chitinivibrionales > Chitinispirillaceae > JAAYPC01. The sequence goes on along the minus strand of CAYPMS010000074.1, from coordinate 15,064 downwards.
TCCAGGTTAATCCCATGTACATTTATCCATTTATCGATATAATCGGAGAGAGTCTGCAAACGTTTCAATTCCTTCAGGTAGTTCTCATAAGTAGTATATCGTTGCGGATCGAGAAGTTGTAATCGTGAGAAATGATCTTTTCTGCCATACTGTTCAGGAGTAGCTGACAAAAGAATCAAACCATCGGTTTTTGCTGATAACTCTTTTAGCAGGCTGAATGAGGGGCTGTTTAATCTCATGTGATGTGCTTCATCGACTACGACCAGGTCCCATTGGGCTTTCACCACCGCCGAAGAAAAAGCTGGTTTACTTAATAAGAGATCTATACTACAAATAAACTGTTGTTCTTCAGTAAAAGGATTCTCTCTTTCGGCATCGGCTCCAAATTCACTGGTGAATATCCGGAAGTTATGGTTGAATTTACGAAGCAGTTCCACAAACCATTGATGAACCAAAGTATGTGGAACCAGTATCAATACCCTTAAAACCCGTCCGGTCATTAACAGCCTATGAATTATAAGACAGGCTTCGATAGTTTTTCCCAATCCGGTTTCATCGGATAACAATACTCTGGGCATTCTTCTTTTGGAGGCATTTTCTGCAATAAACAGCTGATGTGCGATCAGGTCTACTCTTCCACCAACAAAGCCTCTGACTTTTGAGTTTCGGATAGCAGCCTGATGCTGAAGCATTTCAAAACGGAGATTAAAGGCAGAAGGTGTATCAGCGATTCCGGCCAGTAACCGTTTATCGGGAGCAGAGAAACTGATAGTATCAGAAATCTGATCCTCAGCTACTAAAGCGTCTTCACACTGATACTGGATAAAGCCATTCTGCATTTCATTCACAGCAACAATCCGGTGTTTTTTACCCTCTTTATCCTCGATTGTTTCTCCTGCCCTGAAAGTTATTCTTCGAAGCGGAGCGGAAGGTGCAGCATATTTTCTGGTCGATTTATGAGCACTGAATTCTATTTCAACATATCGATTATCACAGGAAGTCACCTTGCCCAGGCCAAGTTCAGGTTCAGTATCACTGACCCAGCGCTGTCCAATACAAAATCGTGGAGCCATTTTTCAGTTCCGTCTATTATTAATAGTTATATAAGGGAAAGAATCTGGAACTCTAGGAACCAGTTTTCAGTCAGTTCGAAAATAAAACGTGCACCAGGGTGTTTGCCTGTCCCATTTCCATGTTCCACTCGAAAAGGGATCATAAGATCACTTAACACCAAGAGACTTGATCCCTGCTCCCCTCCAGTCTCCCCTTCGGGGTTTAAAGGGCTTCGAGCTGCCCCGCCTGCTAATATATTGCGGTCCATCATGGCTTGTCAGGTGGAGGAACGTTTTCCTTATCTACCTGTAGTGCTGGCTACTTTACCGCAAGGCATCATCCTGCTACCGTAAAAGCCTTTTCCCCTTTATAGGCACATTTTTTTATGTCAACCTAAAACCAGCTGAGCCAAATTTATCAGCCTTAACTGATCCAAGTCCGCCTGCTCAGTAAATCTATTTACATTCTGATTTGCTGTGCGAATTACCAATTTTTTTACTTGTTTTAAGGCAGAACAAATGAGTAAATTATTATTTCCTTGCCGGTCATATCTCATTCAGAGTTGAATTTTTCCGTCCCTTAACCGGCATTAGTTTCTGTTCTTGCTTTTTTGATTCTCATTTCTAAATTTTGGTGTTTCTTATTTTTGTTGACAGTTTCCGGCAATTTTCACTGGTTCGGCAGGTTGATATGAAATACAGTAATCAAAAAATTCTGGCCCGAAATAAATCAGCAGAGATAATTCTTGCCGCTTACAATACTGGAAAAGATGAACAGGAAGTACTAATAAAGACAGTTCTTCCTGAGGAAATTGATCCGATATATGATCGGCTCTGTTATGCCCGCGAGCTGCTTCATCCAGGCATTCAACCGGTAGTAGAATTTGGCAAATGCGGCAGACGATCGCATACCAGGCATTATGTTGCCTGCAAGTACTCTCCGGGAGTATCGCTCACTCAGTTGCTTCGGAAACTCTCATTCTGCAAAAAGAATCTTCCTCTTCCTCTTGTCCTTCACATTTTAAACGGTATCAGTGAAACGGTTGAATATCTTCACAAACAATCTCCTTCTACATTTATACCACATGGCAATATCTGTACGGACAATGTCTATATCACTTTTGATGGCAGAATTCTCCTTATCGACAGCGGTTTTGCTGACCTGGTACGGTTCAGATATGATGGCATTTCTATTATTCCCAACAATTTTACCATCTTCAGCCATTCGGATATTAAAAAGGGTAAACGCTGGAAAAAACGCTACGAAATTTACTCCTTAGGTCTGGTTCTTTTTTGCATGCTGATAGGGTACAACCATTTCATGGGTTTTTACAATCAGGATGATACCCATAAACTGGAGTCCCCCAGTCGCTTCTTTCCATCTATTCCTTCAGAACTTAACAGAATCATCGCCCGCTGCATTGGAAACAAGACTTTTGGACGAAATGCAAGATATGATGATATCGAGGAGTTTATGAGTGATCTCAAAGATATCACAGCATCCTTCAACATCCGTTATGATCAGGATTTAACAGCAATCACAGTTTTCGCACTCTTTTTCGATTCTGAACAGATCCCTCTTCAGCTTCGATTTCTTCTTTGGGAGAGAATGATTGATTATTGCAAAAGAGGCACAGACAATTCGATTAAACTATTTCTGAATAATACCATTGAAAGTCTGGATAGCAAACACTGCCCCAGAGATATTTCTCCCGAAGCCACCATTCCAGAGCAAATCGACATTGAAAATACATCCAAAAAGATTCAATCAGGCATTACAAACCAGGCATTAAACGATTTCATTGTGCCTCCTCCTCTATTGATGCCGGATCTTCCTTTACCAGAACACAAGGAGATAACTGAATCGGAAAACCCTGGGGGAGTTACAAAAAAACTGCAACCCGGTCCAGAAAAAAGCGTTAATGCATTTTCCAGCTTGATTCTTGGGAAAAATACCGAGCTTACCAGAGCAGAAAAACATAATAATTTTTTTGCAGATTCTGATCACGATAACAACAAGGAATTTCAGTCTGACCAAAGCGATCAGTACCATATCTCATTTTCATCTATCAGATTAAATAAAATAAACCAGAGTATCAAAGAGCATCCCTTTTCTAAACTATTATTAAAGGAGAATCTGCATACATGAACACTGCAACTGCTACTATTTCCAAATCTGAAAAGATAAAAGAAGTGCTTAACCGGTTTCGTTCCATTTCGCCAGACATATTTGGGGCATCGGTAATAACCATGGAGGGGTTCATGGTCGCCAGTGTAACGCTTTCTGAAATAGACGAAGGATTGGTTGGTGGATTGACTGCAGCCATGCTGGGCGTTGGAGAGCGGATAGCCAGTGAAATGATGAACAGCAGAATGAATCAGATTTATATAAAAAGTAACAATGGATATATCATTTGCAATAGCATCAATGATGAGACGGTACTGGTGAGTCTGGTAAATTCCGATGCCAAACTTGGACTCATTTTTCTTGAAATCAGACGCATTCTTCCAGATCTGATTAGTCTAATTTAAGAAATTGATAAATCATTATTCATACGATTTTTCTGAATTAAAAAAATAATTCAGGAATTATTCCTACCGTAAAAAATTTTATTATGTACGTGGATATTCAGATATGAACAATATTGCAATTATTATTCTTGTCGTTTGCCTCCTCTTTTTCATCTCCGGATGTTTTCTGGGGAGTGCTATAATTTCCAGTAAACTCAATGAGCTTAAGAACCGGTTAAAAAAAACCAGCTTATTTGCAGATCAGTACAGAGAAGAATGCAACTGGTTAAAAAAAACAAATGATGAGATACTTACAGATTACAAGAATCTCTATACTTATTATAACGATCTTCGGAGACAATGCTTTGCACAGCAAAATACCATTATTGCACTTAGAGCGGAGGCAGGACAGCTGCAAAAAAAATCGATTTCCTCTGATACAGAATCTGTAATTATTTCGCTGAAGGAAAAAATTGTCACTCTGGAAAAGGATCTGGCAACCTTCAAGAAATATGAGCCTTTCTACCAGAAATACCTTAACCAGATTACAGTCGAGAATGATTTGCGTTTCCAGATTCAGCAGCTTAAAGATCAGTTATCGATTACAAATAACATGTCTTTTTCTCCGGCTAAGGACATCAGGCATTATCCGCTGGAGGCATCAATGTGTGTAACATCAGAGAACATATCTCTGATGTTTGATTCAATCATTCATTTCTTTTCCGATCAGATCTTTGAGTGTGGATGTGTCATCTCCGATGAATTGGGTTTTGTGGTAGCATCAAGTTGTGAAAATCCAGAAGAGATAGCCGGGATTTCCGTATTATTTGACCAATGTGAAGATTTGATTAAACGCAACAGTTCATTTAACAGTCTTACCAGGTTGTGTTTTATTAACCAGGATAAATTGCATTTAACCGTTTTTCCTTTGATTCTGGATAATAATCTGCGGGTTTTCTGTTCCGGTTTATCCCGTAATACTTTCCCGCTGGAATCAGATTTAAGCACCATGGTATTACCAATAAAAAATGTAGCGATACAGAGGAGTGTATGAACACAGTAATATATTCAAAAGAAAAGTGCCTCACCTGCCATCAATGCGAAATGGCTTGTGCAATCCAGCATTCACATTCTGGCAATATCTATTCGGCTATCAGCGAACCAGTTAACCCTAAAAGCAGAATTTTCATTGAATGCGATCCTTCAGGGACAGTATCGATCCCCAACAAATGTCGCCATTGTAACCCTGCGCCATGCGTCAGTTCATGCCCCTCAGGAGCCTTGAAAAGAGCAGAAGAAATAGATGTTGTGCTCTCAGATGAAAATAAGTGCATTGGCTGCCGGAATTGCCTTGTAAATTGCCCCTTTGGAGTGATTATTTTCCGTAAAAGTAATAAAAGCAGGTCTGGCCGTCTTGTATCGATTAAATGTGATGAATGTATTGACAGAACCTCCGGATCTTCTCTCCCTGCCTGCGTTGAAGCCTGCAAGACAGGGGCTCTGCAATACGGTGAACTTGACAGTTATATCAAAGCCAGAAGAAAAATGACGCTGATTTCCTTAAACAATCTCACAGAACAAAGTAAAACCATCTCTGATCAGTTTTCACTGTTTAAAGACCTTAATAACCGTTGTCATTCTGTTGGGAAATAACAACTGCTTTATTTATACACCAGACCTCTACAACAGGGGAATACTATGCACCATCTGAAATCATCATGTAAAGCAACCGTTGCCATGCTGGAAAAAGCGGAAAAAGATAATATTCAAACCGTTTGGGATCGTTATCAGCAGCAATTGCCACAATGCAACTATGGACTTCTGGGAATATGCTGCCGGAATTGCAATATGGGACCATGTAGAATCGATCCATTCGGAGAAGGACCGCAGAAAGGAATCTGTGGAGCAAATGCCGATATTATTGTTGCACGAAACCTGCTGGTAAATATCGCTACCGGAGCCGCGGCACATTCTGATCATGGAAGAGATATTATTCACACTCTTCAAATTTCAACCGGAGAAAATTCCGATTACAAAATAAGAGATGAGAATAAACTGATATCATTGGCCCGGGAATGTGGAATACAAACAGAAGGCTTACCAATAAATAAAATTGCATCTGAGCTTGCAAGAATACTCTACGATGATTTTGGTCGCCAGACTCCTGGAGGATTTCCGTTTTTAAAACGGCTCCCGCACCAGCGACTTGAGGTCTGGAAAAATTTGTCACTTATCCCCCGTGGAATCGATCGCGAGATAGTGGAATCGATGCATCGTACACATATTGGTGTTGACAATGATTCGGCATCGATACTTCTGCAGGGAATACGGACCGCTCTTGCCGATGGATGGGCTGGATCGATGATCGCCACTGAAGTGTCTGACATCCTCTTTGGCACCCCTATGCCTAAAAAAGTCATGTCAAATCTGGGTGTCTTAAAGGAAGAGATGGTTAACATAATAGTACATGGACACGAACCGGTTTTATCAGAAATGATCGTGGAAGCAGCAAACGATAATAAACTGGTAGAACTCGCTCACTCAAAAGGAGCAAAAGGAATAAATGTTTGTGGAATGTGCTGCACAGGAAACGAGATTCTGATGCGACATGGTGTTTCTGTCGCCGGTAATTTTCTGCAGCAGGAACTTGCCGTAATAACTGGTGTAGTGGAAGCAATGGTTGTTGATATCCAGTGTATATTTCCATCTCTTGGAAATCTATCCAAATGTTACCATACTAAATTCATATCTACTTCTGCAAAGGCGCACTTTCCACAGGCAATCCATATCGAACTGGATGAAAAGCGTGCGTATCATACTGCATGCTGCATAGTAGAATCTGCAGTAAACAACTTCACCAACCGTAAAAAATCGGCAGTTTTCATTCCTCCCGAAAGCATGGAAGCCCATGTGGGTTTTTCGGTTGAAGCAATCTCCGGTGCTCTTGGAGGAACTTTCGATCCACTTATAGAAGTGATTAAAACCGGTCATATCAGAGGTATTGCAGCAGTTGTCGGATGTAATAATCCTAAGGTGAAGCATGACTACTCTCATATTCATTTGATAAAAAAACTGATTAAAAACGATGTACTGGTAGTAACCACCGGTTGTAATGCCATTGCCTGTGCCAAGGCAGGTCTGTTAAGTGTCAGCGCAGCAAAGATAGCAGGACAGGGACTCGAGTCAGTATGCAATCAGACCGGTATTCCACCGGTTTTGCATATGGGAAGCTGTGTGGATATAAGCAGAATTCTTTGCATAGCTGCCGCAATGGCCCGGGCATTAGACTGCGACATTTCAGATCTTCCTGTTGTTGCTGCAGCGCCTGAATGGATGAGCCAGAAAGCGGTCAGCATTGCTGCATATGTATTGGGCTCAGGTATCTTTACTGTACTTGGAACTATTCCTCCGGTTCTGGGATCAAAAGTAGTCACCAATCTTTTGTGTAATAAAGTAGAAGAGCTTATTGGGGCGAAGTTCGCGGTTGAAGTGGACCCTGAATTATCGGCCTCTTTGATGATAAGCCATATCGAAAAGAAAAGGGCTGCGCTTTGGGGTGGAACAGTTACAAAGGAGGATTCAGAGTGCATGTCATTATCATAGGTGCAGGACCGGCAGGAATTACTGCTGCCGGGATGATTACTGATCTTGACAATTCTGTTGAATGTACTGTACTGACAGCAGAGAACCTGCCGCCATACAGCCCACCTGTGATGTACGATCATTTCATCAATGGTTTTGACATCTTCTGGAAAGGCAAAACATTCGATAATTTTGAATTCTGTCCTGACACTGCAGTTATAAGCGTAGATTTTAAAAGCAAGCAGATTACAACAGTCAAAAATCGCCATTTACACTATGATAAGCTGATTATTGCCTCCGGCTCATCCGTTCATTCCCCTATCAGTGGAGTGAACATGTGCAATGTATATAATTTCAAGTCCCTTAACGTTGCATCAGAGCTGATTGAACAGGCGAAAACAACTGAATCACCTAAAGCTGTAGTTATTGGGGCAGGATTGATCGGAATAGAAATTTCAATGCTTCTTAATGCTTTACATACTGAGGTTGTTCTGCTGGAGAAGCAGGAGCAGTTATTACCTTCTCTGGCAGATCCGAGCATTTCCGACAGATTAATAAAGATTCTCAAGTTACATGGAATCAAGGTGGTTTTAAGATCTGAAGTTATAGAATTCAGGGGAAATGGCAGAGCAACCGAAGCAGTAACAGGAAGCGGTGAGGTATTGAAGGCAGATTTTTTTGTTATTGCTACCGGAAACCGCCCTCAGATCGGATTCCTGAAAGAATCTGACATCCGGATCAATCGTGGTATCTGTATTGACCGACATCTTAAGAGCTCAGTTGATTCTGTTTTTGCTATTGGCGACTGTGCAGAAAGTTCAAATAGCCACAATAGTCCCGGTGTTATAAACAATACTTTTTTTAGTGCTGTTGAACAGGCGAGGATATGTGCTCATAATGTACTGGGGGATGATATCGAATATGAATCGACCAGCCAAGTGTATTCTGGTAAACATATAAAAGTACCTCTTTTTATCGCCGGATCCATGTCGGGTCGTAAAATGGTCTATTGTAAAAAAGATGAATTGAGAATCGTTTTTACTGATAATAACAGGATCGTAGGATTTCAGCTTTTTAACAGTGAAAAAGCGGCCGGAGTGCTGACATCTTTAATGAAATCGAAGCGGGATATATCTCAATTGCTGCCATATCTGGCATCGCCTCATTTAAATCATTCATACATTTACTGAAGGAGTCACTGATGGAAGAAACTTTGACACTCCGTGGACTGGATCTAATTGGTAACCCTGTGGAAGGAAGAAAAGTACTGGGAGAAATGGTCCCTGTTCAGTTATTTAGAGCTTTACGTCTGGTAGGTGTTATGGAAGGAATGAAAGAGATAGCCGGAAGAGGAGCAAATGCCATTATTTACAGAGGTGGAAGAAATCTGGGCCTCAATATTGGTAAATCTATATCGGATCAGCTCACATTGCCTCACGATCTTAACAGCTATCTTTCGGGTGTAGTAAATACCTGTCAACACCTTGGAATAGGTCTGTTATCGGTTGCTGGTGGAAGCTTCGGAAGTGGTGAAGTATTTCTGCAGGTAGATGAATGTGTCAGTTGTGCAGGGATGCCTGATGTAGGTGAAGTGGTTTGTCATTTTGAAGGCGGTATGATCGCTGGTATAGTTGAAAATTTTATTCACAAACAGGTGCGCTGTAAAGAGATAAAATGCTGGGGCAAGGGGGATGGAGTCTGCCTGTTCGAAGTACTGATATAATCAAATTTTAATTTAGAATGGAAAAGTTTAAACATGGCCAGAAAAATCGCGATTACCGGAAAGGGTGGAGCAGGCAAAACGATGATAACATCCTGTCTTGCCGGCATTTGCGCTGAAAGAGGGGAAAGAGTCTACGCTATCGATGCCGATCCCAATCCTACGCTGGGACAAGCATTGGGTTTTCCAGAAGAACTTTTGAATAAAATTAAGCCACTTCTTTCTTTTCGAGATCTGATAAAGGAAAGAACCGGTGCGACAGCAGACTCCCTGGGAAATTACTTTATACTAAATCCTTATGTTCGTGATATTCCCGGGAATTATTCTGCAACTTACCAATCAATAAGTCTGTTAATAATGGGTGCAACACGCGGGGCAAATACTGGTTGTGCCTGTGCAGAAAACTCTTTTATCAAGGCATTATTGAGGCATCTTGTGTTGGAAACCACAGAAACGGTACTTTTAGATATGGTTGCCGGAACAGAACATATAGGAAGAGGTACAGCGGTTTCTGTTGATGCTTTTATCACGGTCATTGAGCCATCGATGCGCAGCATACAGGCTGGCAGATCAATTCTTCAATTGTCAAAAACAGTCCCCGGGCTTAAGATCTGGATTGTTGGTAATAAGATAAGGAGTACCGAAGATGAGCGTCTGATCACATATTCATTTCCGCAGGAGAAGATTGCAGGTTTTCTTCCATGGAATGATGAAGTCCTTTCAGCAGAAAACAGAGGAGAAGGAGTTTACCAAAGCGTCCCTGAAATTGTGTATAAAATGAAGAGAATATTAAATACCATTGAAAATGACTGCTGAACTATTATCATTTTTCTCAATGTTATTCTCATTTTTAGAAATAAAAATCTTCAAACAGTCTTTCCCATTCAAATTAATGAATAAAATGCCGGTTTAGAAACCGGTATGGTAATTGCATATCTCTGCACTTCTTTTCTCGAAAATAAAAAAAGAATAATTCACTCAAGGATGGCTCTCAAAAGAGGCCCAGAACAAGGAGGATACGAGGCATGTATATTATTGAAGTAGCTTCAGAATGTGCTCCGGTTTCTAAAGTTGGTGGATTGGCAGATGTAGTAGGTGGTCTTTCTGCAGAACTTTCTTTACGGGGAAATGCAGTAGAGATTATTCTCCCCTTCTATGATTGTATGCGTTACGATCATATCTTCAATCTTACAGTTTCCTATAACTATTTGCCTGTTCCATGGTTTGATGGAGCGATTCCATGCGTGGTCTGGTTTGGACTGGTGCATGGCAGAAGATGTTTTTTTATTGATCCGCAAAGCAAAGATAATTTTTTCAGAAGAAACACTTTTTATGGTTGTGATGATGACACGATGCGCTTTGCTTTTTTCAGTAAGGCTGCCCTGGAGTTTATGCTTCAAACCAACCGGCGTCCCGATGTGATCCATTGTCATGATTGGCAGACCGGCCTTTTGCCTGTATTGCTTTTTGAGATCTATAAATTTCATGGTATGGAAAATCAGAGAGTCTGTTATACCATACATAATTTCAAGCATCAGGGGAAATGCGGAAATGAGATTCTGGCTGCAACCGGTCTTAATCGTCCGGAATACTATTTCGATTATCAGCAGCTTCGCGATAATCACGACCCTTTTGCGCTCAACTGTCTCAAAGGTGGAATTGTGTATTCGAATTTTGTAAATACAGTCTCTACTCATCATGCCTGGGAAAGCCGCTTTACCGATTATGGCTTCGGACTTGTGCATACGCTTAACATGCACCAACACAAAATCGGAGGGATACTTAACGGCATCGATTATAACATTTGGAATCCGGAGATAGACAGATTTATTCCTTTCCAATACACCTTTGCTACCATAGAAAACAAGTACAAAAATAAGGAAGAGCTGCGCAAGCGATTATGGTTATATCATGATGCCAGGCCGATTATCTCATATGTGGGTCGTCTGGACAATCAGAAAGGAATTGATCTGATTTGCCATACCGCTTACTATGCTGTCAATAATGGTGCTCAGTTCGTACTTCTTGGTACATGTTCAGACCACCAGATTTATGAGCGCTTTCTGTCTCTTAAAAATCAGCTTAATGATAATGTCCACTGTCATATAGAGATTGGATTTGATGAGGATCTTTCTCATCTTATATATGCCGGATCTGATATGGTGATTGTCCCCAGCGTATTTGAACCCTGCGGTCTTTCACAGATGATAGCCATGAAGTATGGTACGATACCGGTTGTCCGATCCACAGGTGGTTTAGTCAACAGTGTTTTCGATCGTGATTATTCGGATGTCCCATGGTATGAGCGTAATGGTTATACTTTTACCCACCTGGATAATTGCGGTATTGAATCTGCATTGAAAAGAGCAATAGGACTTTACTATGATTATCCAGGCCATTTTCGCTCTCTCATCGAAAACGCAATGAATTATGATTTTTCCTGGAACATACCAGGAAAGCATTATGAGAATGTATTTGACTTTATCAGGCACAAATAACACTTCACAAGGAGGATGGATGAGACCTGAAATGATGCCGGAGTTCATCGATGGCCTTCCAAACATCTGCGGTTCGGTCGAAATAGATGAGACTGTGAAAGCGGCTGCAAAGAAGAATCATTATATCAGGGAGAGTACAATTCAGTTTGACAGAATCAGAAGTGCCACAGCAATTGCGCTTCACATGCATCAGCCATTGATTCCGGCCGGAGGTAATGATCTGCGTACAGCTTCATTGATAAGTAATCTTCAATACATGATGGAAAATCAGGGTATAGGGGATAATCACAACGCTCCGGTTTTTCACTGGTGTTATAAACGTATGGGTGAATTTATTCCCACTCTTATAGGTGAAGGCAAAGAACCCAGGGTGATGCTGGAATATTCTGGAACATTGCTTTATGGGCTGCGCAAAATGGGATTACATGATGTATTTGACAATCTCAAGAGAATCACCATGGATCCTGGATATCGTCGGGCAGTTGAATGGCTTGGGTGTCCTTGGGGGCATGCGGTAGCACCTTCTACACCGGTGCAGGATTATAAGTATCATGTGCAAGCCTGGCAGCACCATTTCGCTGCTATTTTCGGATTTGAGGCACTGGAGAGAGTCCAAGGGTTCTCACCATCGGAGATGGCTTTGCCAAATCATCCGGACACCGCTTATGCTTTTGTAAAAACTCTGGTTGATTGTGGATTCAAATGGGTTTTGGTTCAGGAACACACTGTTGAACTGGCATCCAATGGTGCTCCTCTGGAAAGTAAGCATCTCCCACACAGATTGCTCTGTACCAGCTCTTCGGGAGAAAAGGCTGGTATCATAGCCATAATTAAGACACAGGGAAGTGACACAAAGCTTGTGGCACAGATGCAGCCATATTACGAGGCAAAGGGTCTGTCCAGATGGCAATTGAATGGAAAGCTGGTGCCTCCACTGGTTACACAGATTGCCGATGGTGAAAATGGTGGAGTCATGATGAATGAATTTCCACCGAAATTCATGGAAACTGTGCGGGAATCAAGCGGCTCAGATTCTCCACTGATTAATGTTTCAGAGTACCTGGAAAACCTCTTTGAGATGGGCATATCAGAGTCTGATTTCCCTGTTATTCAACCGATTTTTCAGAAAAAGATCTGGGAACGTTTTACTCCGGGAGATGATCCACAGAAACTGGAGAAAGTCATTGAAGAACTCAAAAAGCAAGATTACCGGTTCCATATGGAGGGGGGAAGCTGGACCAATGACATTTCCTGGGTAAAGGGATACGAGAACGTGCTTGACCCCATGCAAAAGCTGAGTGCCCTTTTTGATGAAAAAGTCGCAAAAAAAGGCTTTTCCTCAAGCGAGCAACGATACCGCAATGCTCTTTTTCATTTGCTGACCTCTCAAACCAGTTGCTACAGGTACTGGGGACAGGGACTCTGGACTGATTATGCACAAGAGATCTGCAGAAGGGGTATGGAAATAATTGAAAATGATTTTTCCTGATCTGTTCTGCATTTTCATCACTCTGCACAGAAAACCTCTGCCAATATGCTGGCAGAGGTTTTTTGGTATCGCATGAAAGGCTTAGCGCCTGTCAGCCGTACTTGAGTACTAAAGAAGGCGGGCTCAATCCCGATCTTTCATCGGGACGCATATGCGCTGCATTCAACTGTGGATTTTAGGTTTAATATTCAGAATTTTAAAACTCATTTCTGTTTAGGAAATTCACACATTTTTTACAAAGAATTTAAACCTTTGGGATGGTAGTAAAATGATTTTATTGAATACATTTATATAAAAAGATAAAAGCACACTCGGGCAAAATTGTATATTTTCAGATTTGAGTTAATTAGTTTTTATTGCTTTCACTTTTACACTTTCAGTTCAAATTTCATAGATGAATGCATATCCGGTAATAAACGAAACAGAAATACCACTAGTTGTTGATCTTGATGGCACTCTTATAAAAAGTGATCTCCTATATGAAAGTGCACTGCTATTTCTAAAAAGAAACCCGCTTAATATTTTTCTGATAATCAAATGGCTTTTGTGCGGTATAACTGTGCTGAAAACAAAATTGGCAGAACGGGAAGTCATCGACATCGAGTTGCTTCCTTACAATGAGTCTTTTTTGAAATTCTTAAAGAGCGAGTATGAAAATGGCCGTGAGCTTATTTTGGCTACTGCATCTGCACAGATTTATGCTCAAAGAGTAGCGGACCATCTCCGGATTTTTTCGAAGGTTTTGGCCACAGATGAAAAAAACAATCTGAGAGGAAGTAATAAGCTGGAAAAACTTGTTTCCCTGTATGGAGAGAAAAAATTTGACTATGCAGGGGACTCCAGTACAGACATTGTGATCTTTTCACACTGCAGAAATGCACATTTAATTAATGCCTCAGATAATACCATTCAGAAGGCTGGCAGATCCGCCAACATTTCTTCTGTTATTAAGAAGCCAGTTGTTGGTATAGTTCACTTCCTGAAAGCAGCGCGATTGTATCAGTGGACAAAGAATCTTCTTTTGTTTGTTCCTTTAATTACCTCACACAATATTCTTAATCTGAAACTTTTAATCATAAATATTCTGGGTTTTATTGCTTTTGGTCTTTGTGCTTCAGCTACATATATAATTAACGATCTGTTTGATCTGGAATCAGACCGCAAGCACCCCCAAAAAAAAAACCGACCTTTTGCTTCCGGGGAATTATCGATTTCAAAAGGCATATTATTTAGCGGTCTTCTTGGCTTGTCTGGATTACTACTTTCTTTCTTTTTACAACTGGATTTTTTATTCAACATAGTTTTTTATATACTGCTTACCAGTTTTTACTCTTTTCTCTTTAAAAAACATGTTCTGGTAGATGTACTTATACTTGCCGGATTATACACAATAAGAATTTTTGCAGGAGCCCAGCTCATTGGAGTAAATGTCTCTTTCTGGCTTTTTGCATTTTCGGTTTTCCTCTTTTTGGGACTTGCTCTGGTTAAAAGATGTAATGAATTGCAGCTTATAGCAAAATCCGGCAAAATGGACCTAAGCGGAAGAGACTATAGCTCTGAGGATTTGCAGACCTTGCGCTCTATGGGTATTACCAGCAGTTATATTTCAGTGGTGGTTTTTGCACTTTATATTAATAGCACAGAGGTACTTTCGCTTTATTCAAGACCTGAGTTACTTTGGGCTATCTGCCCGGCACTGTTGTTATGGATAAACCGGTTATGGATCAAAACCAGTCGATGCAAGATGCATGACGATCCATTGGTTTTCACATTAAAGGATAACGTCAGCAGATACATTCTGCTGTTTATGTTTTTAGTGGTAATTATTGCACAGATCAGATAATCTTATAATCGAAAGGTATAAGGATGAGGAGATGCAGTTTAATGTATCGAAACGGTTTGGAAGTAGAAAAAATGCTTGATGAGTTCAAGCCGTATTACTCTGAAATACCTGTCGATGGTAAGTTTATCCTGATCTATCCGGACTCTTTGGAAAAAAACAAATATTCAGTTTTCAAGCTATCCGGATTCAAACTTATTTCTGATGCAACATATGAGCCCAACCGAAGAGCAAATCGGTGGGACTTCACTACCTTGATTATCAGTGAAATAGAATTTGACACTGTTGATACCAGTAATTCTCTGATATTACAGTATAAACAGAACAAGGTCTGCAGATTCAATCGCTGATTATTAGATGTATAGAATCATT
>CAYPMS010000073.1:0-17972 GCA_964411655.1 uncultured Fibrobacter sp. | reverse complement strand
TGGTGAAGGTAAGAAAGAGTTTAGAGGAAAATGATATCAAAAACAGGGCCAGAACTGACTTTAGAAAAAGGATGAAATTGATAAGTAAAGATGTTTTTTAGAGATATTTCCTCTGTCCCCTGCTAAGGACGCAAAATACCGGTTTCCCAGCAGATCTCTGGTGAAACTGTTCCGCAAAAAATGAATTTGTTAAGAATTAGCATTACCCCGTCCCCACACCTCACATCATTATCAACAAAAGCCCACTCACAATCCCGATAAAAGGTAAAAGCTTCCCCCTGATATTCCCTTCCCTAAATAAAAGAAATCCACCAATAAAGGAAATCAGCACATTTGTCCTTCGGATCGATGAGACAAGCGCAAGTTTTGCCTGTGGATCTGAGAGCGCTGTCATATAAGCCATGTCCGCTAAAACAAGCAACGCACCCACGAAAATGATTGCAGGACGAAATCTGAACGGAGTAGTAAACGATCTTTTCGGATACCAGAATATAAGTACAATCAATCCGTATATAATAGACAAATAAAAAAGAAACCAGTAAAGAACAAAAAATGGCGGAACAGCTCTGAACTGCAAAAGATATTTATCAAATCCCGAGCTGATAGCACCGGTTACTGCAGACAGTATCATAAAAATTATCCATATAATATGAATAGAATTTTTTTCATCATGTCTGGATGATTTCGAATAAAGAATATAAGCTGCAAGAATGAGGATTATTCCAATCCATTGGTTTGCCGATGGCCGCTCACCAAACAGAGTTATTGCTCCCAAAACCGTAAAAAAAGGAGCTGTAGCCCTCAGAGGTGATGCTACCGTTATTGGGAGATTTTTCAACCCGAAATAAGAAAGTACCCAGGATGTACCAACGATTGCCGACTTCACAATAACCAGCAGATGCACTGAAATAGGCATCCGTGGTACAAAAAGATGAAACTTATGTGCCATCAAAGGGGCTATTTCTGATAAGACAATTGCCGGCAATGCACAAATCACTGCCGAAAGTGTCGAGAAGAAAAGTACCGGAAAAACCGCATTACCATTAACCGCACCCTTCTTGGCAACATCATACATACCAAGAAAAAAAGCCGATAACAGACTCAGTAAAAGCCACATTATTTATTACCGCCACTAAAAACTGATAAATATACAATCTGAAACGATTGATCCGAATGGTTTCTAACATTCTATTTCTGGTAATATAAGTGGTTTTTACCTTCAGAAAGGATGTCCTGTTTTTTCATACATATAATAATTAATACTGCAGATTTCAGACATTTTGTCCTTTTCCAGATTTTCCTCCGTCCCCCCAAAACCACCTCCCCAACCAAATTTCCTGCCACCTGTTTTTAAACATTCACCCTACCCCTTTAAATCTTCATTCACAAGTACTATTTTTGCTTATACAATTACTCTCAACATCTTGCGTAATTATTCCTGCTCTTTTTAACCGAACACCAGGAGTCTTTTATAACAATGAAAACTTTCTTCACTATTCTTTTGGGGGCTTTTCTATGCAGTTTATATGCCAATCAATTCCAGATTCCTGTTCATTACGACACACTTAAAAATGGTCTCAGGGTTATCATCGTCCCAGATACCAACGTTGCTGTCGTCTCCTGCAGGTTATACTACTTTGTTGGTTCCATGTATGAAGGCCCCGGCTCCAGCGGCTTATCTCATATGTACGAACATATGATGTTTAAAGGAACTAAACGCATTGGCACCAAATCCTACAATAAAGAAATCCCGCTGATGGCCTCTATTGATTCTCTGGCTGATATCATCTATAAAGAGCGTCTCAAGGGAAAAAACGATTCTGATTCTCTTATACAGAATCTGAAATCCAAAATGTTTGCAATTCTGCAAGAGCAACGCAAGTATATGATAAAAGAGGAACTTTGGGAAACTTACCAAAACAATGGCGGGACTAATCTTAACGCCTGGACCGCTGATGACATGACCGCCTATATTGTTACCCTTCCCAAAAACAAACTCGAGCTTTTCTATTGGTTGGAATCCGATCGCATGAAAGATCCCGTACTAAGGGAATTTTACAGCGAACGAGATGTCGTTGCCGAAGAGCGAAGAATGCGTTATGAAAACCGGCCTGTGAACCGTTACTGGGAACGCCTGAATTCACTTTTTTATGTAGCTCATCCCTATAGACTTCCAACTATTGGATGGATGTCTGACATCGAAGCCTACACACGGGAAAAGATGGAAAACCATATCCGCAAGTTTTATACCCCGGATAATGCACTGATTGTAATGGTAGGCAATGTAGAACCCCAAAAAGCAATGAGCGACATAAACCGCTATTTTGCATCGATCCCCCGATCTAAAAATCCAAAACCAGAAGTTGTCACACGCGAACCGCAACCTATCGGTGTAACCCGTTTAACAGTTCATGATAATGTTGCACCACGCATCGATCTGATGTTTCATACTCCCGGATATCCTCACGATGATCTCTATAAAATCGATATTATAGAGGGAATCTTCTCCGGAAGAAGCGGCCGTTTGTATCGTCGCCTGGTCGATACGGAAAAACTTTGTATTGATGTAGGCGCAGCTAATAACTTTCGTCTTCACGATGGATATTTCCAGATATGGGCCGAACTTAAATCAGATGCTGATCCGCAAAAAGTCGAAGAGATTATTCTGGAGGAAATTAAAAAATTAAGCTCCAATCCCCCAACCGCCAATGAGATGCTAAGGATTACCAATCAGATTAAAATGTCTTTTATCAGTGGCCTCAAAAGTCTGGAGGGATTATCCGATCGCCTTGCCTGGTTTGAAAGACTCAACAGCTGGAAAGATCTGCTTTCTTATCCTGATAAAATTGCCAAAGTAAAACCAGAAGAAATTTCAGCCATCGCTGAAAAATATATTAATCCTCAGTTGATGACTGTTGGGCAACTGCTGCCGATTAAAAATAAAGAAGCAACTACAACTATCCAAAATAAAAATATCAAAGAAAAGTAGTGTCCTGAGGAGGATTGTTAATGAAATTTAGCCATTTTTCGAATTGCATTATCTTTGCGCTCATCTGTTTCAGCATAGTTACTGCTCAGAGCACAAATAAACAAACTGGCAGCAGCATTCCTGCTCATCCTTCGAAGCTTAAATTCCAAGCCCTTGATTGGACTGTACCTCTTGGATCTCCTTATAGAACCGAATTAAAAAATGGATTGATTACCTATATTGCTGAAGACAATACCTTGCCTCTGGTTCAGGTTGTTCTTTACATCCGTTCAGGTTCTTTATTGGATCCTTCAGGTAAGGAAGGGCTTGCATCTTTAATGGCTAATCTCATGCGTGCAGGTGGAACCAGCAAATATCCTGCTGATACATTAAATGAACTTATTGATCAATATGCAATGAAATTTGAAATCAGCGCTGCTGAGGCACAGATCTCTTTCAGTGCCTCTTTTCTCTCTGAATACACTGATAAAGCTATGGATATAATGGAACAGATCATCTTTCATCCGGTGTTCAGTGAAAAGGAATTTGAAAAAGAACAAAAAATAATGATACAGAACATTCGGCATCGATTCGATGATCCTGCTCCGACCCTGCGAGCAGCTTATCAAAAACAACTCTATGCCGGTGAGGTCTGCTCCCGACTGGCAACAGAAGCATCTGTCAAAAACATTTCAAGAGACGACCTGATCAGGCTCCACAAAAAAACTTTTGTTACTCCCAAAATGATACTGTCGGTTGCAGGAAATTTTAATCGCGACTCGATGTTAGCCAAAGTTGAAAAAATATTTCCCCCTTCCACCCAGGTTACCAATGATTCCTTTCCGCAAATTGCAATAAACCCTAAAATCAAATGTCTTCTGGTGCAGAAACCTTTGAGTCAAGCTTATGTCCGACTCGGCTTGCCATTATTTAAAAGACCGCACCCGGATTATTATTCTGTATCTCTGTTAAATGAGATTCTTGGTGGTGGTGGCTTTATCTCCCGATTGGGTACAAAAATCAGATCTGATGCCGGGCTGACTTATTCAATCTATTCTAATGCCGAGTCAAACTATACCTACCCAGGAACATTTTACATCGAATTTTTCACTAAAAATTCATCCTTTTCACAAGCTGTAGCCATGATAATTGAGGAAGTTCAGAAAGTTATCAGTGAGCAGGTAACAGAGCAGGAGTTGGAAAATGCCAAAGCATCTTTGACCGGAAGTCTGCCTTCCATGTTTCGCTCGCCATTCGATATAGTTTCCACCTATGCCTGGAATGAGTATTACAAAAGAGATCCAGATCATTTCAAAGTCTATGAAGAGAAACTGAGAAAGATAACCCGCGAGGAGGTCCTCAGGGTGGCAAAACAATATCTTATTCCTGACAATTTCACCTATACAATCGTCGGTGACACCGATGCACTGTTGAATCAGGAAACAAACGGATTTTCTCTCTCTAAAATGGCTGTCAAGACAATACCGGCTGATTCAATTGCTGCTTTACCATGACAAAGAAAGGATACTCCTTCTTATGAAAATAGGAATCATAATCCACACTCAATCAGGGCATACAGCTCATTTTGCAAGGGCAATTGCTGCTAAATTTAACAGTAACGGTCATGAGGCCGAAATAGAAATGCTTCGTACCAGTGGTCAGGTCTCACCCGGATCCAGAAAATTCACTATTAAAAATTCACCGGAAGTGGAGCAATTTGACGCGATTCTTTTCGGAGGCCCTGTGTGGGCTTTCAAAGCATCACCGGTTATAATGGCTTATCTTTCTCAACTTAATCACATCAAAAATAAAAAGGTTCTTTGCTTTGTCACAATGATGCTCCCTTTTACCTTTATGGGAGGTAAACAAGCTATAAAAGCTATGAATCAGGAATTGGAAGCTTCCGGTGGTAACGTACTTCCAGGAGAAATTCTTCAGTTTTTCTTTAAGGCAAATCCACAGAAAATGGAACAGGCAGTACAAAGAATCTACGATGCAATTACTAAGGAATGACTCTTTTATCGATCCATCTTTACTTTTTTGCAAGGTTTTTTATTGATCAAAGAAGATTAGCTGCAAGCTCAGATAGTCTGGATCTTTCACCTTTGGAAAAAGTGATATGTGCAGATATCTCCTGATTTTTAAACTTTTCGACAACATAAGTTAATCCATTGCTGGAAGAATCGATATAAGGATTATCGATCTGATAAGGATCACCGGTCACCACTATTTTTGTCCCCTCACCTACCCTGGTCACTATGGTTTTTATTTCGTGAGGAGTAAGATTCTGAGCTTCATCGATGATTAAATATTGGCTATGAATAGAACGTCCTCTGATATAAGTAAGAGGTTCAATCACAAGTATTCCCATTTCAACAAGCTCCCGATATCCACGTAAATGACGACTACTGCGACTGTCTTTTCGCATAATCAACTCAACATTATCCACTATGGGATACATCCATGGAGTCAGTTTCTCCTCAACAGTGCCTGGTAAAAAACCGATATCTTTCCCCATCGGTAAGGTTGGGCGGGAAACCAACACCCTGCTATAGACATTTTCATCTACAGTTTTATAAAGACTTGCAGCTACCGCCAGCAATGTCTTTCCGGTACCGGCTTTACCTACCAGCGTCACCAGTTGAATATCATCATTTAATAATGCATCCATGGCAAAAATCTGCTCCCGGTTGCGTGGGCTGATCCGCCAGATTCCAGGACGTTCTTCAGTGATTACTTTCACAATTTTATTACTGCCGGCATCATATCTGCCCAGAAGAGTTTCACTCCTGTCTGAACTTATCAAAGCTACAAATTGATGAGGGTAAAGCTTCTGCTCGATTTTTAATGATCCATTCTCGCGAAATCTGGACATCATCCCTGGATCTGCCACTATCTCACAGTGGCCACGATAAAGCTCTTCGATATCCACTTTATCTGATTCATAATCCTCAACATCCAAACCCAGAGCATCTGCCTTAATGCGAAGATTGATATCTTTGCTTACAAAAACGGTGGAGATATCGCTGGAGCACTCTTTCACCTCAAGTGCTATGGCCAGAATAAGATTATCATTATTACGGTCCTGCAATTCTTCAGGAAGCCTTTGCATCACCGAACCGGTGCTCATTTTAACAAAAAGCAAACCACCGTTATCCAGCCTGATTCCTGAAGTCACAGATGCTCTTTGCCTCAGATCATCCAGGTAACGGGATGCCTGGCGTGCATTACGTCCGGTCTCAGTACCCTCTTTTTTGAAATGATCAATCTCCTCAATAACAGGAATCGGAATAATTATGTTGTTCTCACCAAACTTGAAAAGAGCTTGTGCATCGTATAAAAGAACGTTTGTGTCAAGAATATAATTTTTCATTTTAAAAGAACAGCTCCTTAAAGGGCTTATGGTTTTTTCGGCATTGCATACAATATAATACGTTTAAAATATTATTATATGACCGGTAAATTACATCCTTCCAGATCCAGTAATTTTTTCTTAAGTTCGATCATTGCCCCTTTTTTCATCCCGCTATACCCACCTATTTTTCTGGATTTCGAGATAACTCTATGACAAGGGATAATTATTGGAAATCGGTTTTTTCTCATAACAGAACCAGCCGCTCTGGCAGCTCCAGGGAAACCGGCTCTTGCTGCAAGTTCTTCATAAGAGATAGTAACTCCACGGGGAATCGCTCTTGCAACGGTCAGTATCCTCAGCTGAAAAGGTGTAAAACAGCTTAAATTGAGAGGGAAAATCGAAAAATCCACTATCTTCCCATCAAGATAATCAATTATCATTTTTTTGTAGGGTTCCAGCCTACTTTCAGAGCACTGTTTATCCCCAATATTATCGTTAAAACTGAAGGCTTCAATCTGAAGCTCGTTATCAGTTTCTACAGCATAGAGTGTACCCTTTAAAATCTGGTGATGGATCTTTGTTAAAAGCTTTTTTGTCATTTTGCTTCTTTTCAAATCATCACACCTTTTATAAAATTAACTAGTAACTGAAAGCCTAATAAAATCTTGGATTAATCATTTCTGAATTAAATAAAATTTAATATAGAAAAAAAATTGCTTCTTTTAATGCTGAATTTTAAAAATTTTGCAAAAAGTAAGCGTGTTAAGAAATCATTCCAACTTTTTGGAAATCAGAACCGTATTTCATTATTTTTACATTAACTGAAAATGTGAGTCACTCGTGATAATTTCATTTAAACAGATAGCTGACAATTTCCGATTTGCCGACCTGCTGGATATCCTGGTTGTTTCAGTATTTCTGTACTTTATATTCAGTTGGTTAAGACGCAGAGCTTCCCGATCAGTAGTGTTAGGGATTGGTAGCGTTTTATCGCTCTATATAGCTGCCCGAATGATGAACATGTATATGACCTCCCAGGTCTTTCAGGCAGGATTAACCGCAGCTTTAGTTGCTTTGGTGATAATATTTCAGGAAGATATACGGATGGCTATGGAGAAGCTTGCCACGATTGGCGACTTCCGCTCCAAACGTCGTTTGTTACCTTCCAACAAAACAGTAGATGCCATTGTTGATGCAGTATGTAAATTAGCAACCGATAAAATCGGAGCCCTCATTGTTATAAAGGGAGAAGAAAGCCTCGACCGTCATTTGACAGGTGGTATTCCTTTGAATGGACGAATCAGTGTTCCACTTCTCTATAGCATTTTTCACCCCGAAACTCCAAATCATGATGGAGCAGTTATCATTGAAGGTGACAGGATCGATAAATTTGGGGTTAGACTTCCTCTTACTCATAATCTTGCAGAAACCAGAGATACAGGTACACGACATAGTGCTGCGGTGGGGTTGGCAGAAAGATCCGATGCTTTGGTACTGGTAGTCTCGGAGGAACGAGGAACCAAAAGTGTAGCTGAAAACGGCCACATGGAAACGGTTTCTCAAGAGATGCTTCGAAACAGACTTAATGATTATTATAACAGACTTTTTCCACCACCAGCCAAATTAAGCCATTTCTCCAGGATAACAAAAAACTACGGCTTAAAGCTCACCTCAATAATTTGCTCTATCATTCTATATTCACTAGTTGCCTACAGAGTTGACACTGTCAACCGAACCTATACCGTTCCTATCGAATACCGCAATGTCCCTCAGGGTTTTGTTCTGGAGGATCCACAACCTCAGGAGCTTAAGGTTACACTGTCCGGTCCTGAGCGCTTATTCGCTTTTGATAACTCAATCCTGGTAGCATCACTGGATTTAGGCAAGATTCACATAGGAAACCAATCAATTCCTATTACCGAAAAACATATTAATATCCCAAAGGGTCTTAGTGTAAACTCCATATCGCCAAAAGAGTTTTCCTTCCGTGCATCGAAGACAGAATTGATTGATGTTCCGGTAAGAGTAAAAACCAGAGGAAAGTTATCTAAAACATTACAGCTGGACGAAATTAAAGCTACCCCGGGAGCGATTCAACTATTGATTCCTCAATCTAAAAAGGGAAATTTTACCGAAGTTCCAACAGAAGAGTTAGATCTGGATCAAATCTCACAAAGTACCATTGTACGCCTTCGAGTAATTCCACCATATGGTTTGCTTCCTCCTGACGAAAACCAAAACAGTGTAAAGGTCACCGTTAATGTCAGTCCAAAGCAAACCTCTGAGAAAACGATTATCAATACCAAAAACAGAGCAACTCGGGATTCCCAGTAGTTATATCTGCAACTCCTTTGCACACTTCGTGAACCCAGCAAATATATTTCACCATTCCAAAAGCTTTGCCTATAAGCTTTGAGATATGTTCCCAAAAACGTTATTTGTAACCAGGTATTATTAAGAAGAAATAGAGCTGCGGAATCTATTATCCTAAATTCCGCAGTTGAGGTGGACGCAGATGCATAAGATATTGAGATGATAAGCCTTGAACGCGGTGCAGGCCTTATCGGCAAAGCGATATAATAAAAAAGGTGCTATTGCACCGGATACCATACGCTTAAAGAACGGAAGTGACAAAGCGGTAAAATAAAAACGGTGCTACTGCACCGGATACCTTACGCTTAAAGAACGAATGTGACAACGTGTTAAGGTCAAACCGCGTGAATAGCTTAGCGCTCAAGAGGTTACGCATATACGCCGCGTTCAATTGCGGATTTTAGGATTATATAAGATACAATGTCATTCGTCTCCAAAGGCCTCTCCGATAATAATAAGCTGCTTTATCTCTCCCAAAGTTCCTCCGTCCCCTTATCCGATTGAATTCAATTAAAAAACAGCGTATAATTGATTATGTACTCTGGAATCGGGACATTCAAATGAAACAACTTATTATTTTTCAATCTATCATATTATTCAGCATTTCTGCTTTCTCTTTACCAAATCAGAGTTTTCAGAAGTTTTCAGTATCCAATCACAAGGGAGCCATCGAACTGTGGTCAAAAGAATCTAAACAATGGATTCAGCTAAACGATTTCTCAAAACTGAAGAGCAGTTCAACCATTGCAGTAAGAGAAAATTCTGAACTTCAGATTACTTTTGAACCAGCTATTTATTTAACGATCCATAATAACAGCGTTTTATCGCTCAACAACCTGGTAAAACAACCCGACAATAATGTCATCCGCATGTCTCTTGCTTTGCAATCAGGATCAATTTCTCTTAAAATGCAGTCTCTTGATTCAAACACTGTTCTTTTTTCACTTGAAACCCCTTCGGCATCCATTAATATGAACAACACCGATGCGGAAGTTACTGCAAACAGCAATTCTACAATTTTGCAGGTGTTCAGAGGAGAGGCACGTCTGAAGCATGCCTCTGCAGATATAAAGTCTATTGTTTACGAAGGAAATATGGCAACAGTGCATGCCAAAAACCAGGTTTTGGAAATTACCAGTGCTACTGAAATAGTTAAAACTGATAAAGCTGCTGCCAAAGGACCAACCATTGCCATTCTTTCAATTCAATCCGGTAAAAAAAATGATGACAATGTTGAAAAAATTTCTGATATAGTTGCTGAAAATTACCAGAAAAGCAGTAATGCCAAGGTACTTTTTCTTGATGATATCCGAAGCCTGCTGAAAACCGAAAGATTGGAAGGACTCCTGAACTGTTTTACCGACTCATGCATTACTAAAATCAGCTCCATAGTTGGAGTGGACATACTGATACTGGGAAACATTGGTCAGGTTGGGCAAAGTTACGTTTTTTCACTTAAGATGATCGATGCATTAAAAGACAAAACTATAAAAAGAGTCAGCACCAGTGTGGACAGCAACCTTGGGTTGGTACTCCATGAGATTCCCAAAATGGTTAACGAACTTGTAAGAACTCAAAAAGAACTGGTTCCTGTAGAAAAAAGAACAAGTCACGATTCCAGTTTCCAAAAAAACAAAGAAACTACTGTCTGGATTGAAGGCGGATCCTATTACATGGGTTCCACTGACAAGGAAGAATTCGATGCTCTTCCGTTACATAAAATCACAGTAAATGGCTTCTATATGGATAAATATGAAGTAACCAAAGAAGAATTCGAAAAGATAATGGGAACAAATCCATCTGCATTTCGCGGTTGTCAAAACTGTCCAGTGGATAATGTAACGTGGTTTGAAGCAAATGAATATTGTCATAAAATAGGAAAGAGGCTTCCTACTGAAGCAGAATGGGAATACGCCTGCAGAGCCGGTACCTCTACACCCTTTCATTATGGAAATACATTATCCAGTGAACAGGCTAATTTCGATGGAAAATCTCCTTATGGTGGAGTTCCCCAAGGCCCTTCAAAATTTCACCCTGTCCCAGTAGGGCTTTATCAACCAAACAAATGGGGGCTCTATGATATGCATGGGAATGTTGCAGAATGGTGTTCCGACTGGTATGATCCAGTATATTATGGAAACTCAGAAGAAAATAATCCCACCGGCCCTTCGAGTGGCAAACTCAAAGTAGTGAGAGGGGGCAGTTGGAACAATGAAGGAAAGACACTTCGTTCAGAAAAACGCTCTGCCTACAATCCATCGATCAGACTTAACACTCTGGGATTTCGCTGTGTCAAGGATGAATATTGATCTTTATAAAGACTTACCTGTTTCTTTTTAAACAATGTGGCAAATCACCAGCTCTTCGGTGATAGGCAACACATTGACAGCAGGCACCGTTTCGAGGACAACCTTTCTCTAAACATGTGCATTTTTTTCTGTTTTCTTCAAGCGTACATTCAACGCTCATTTTACATCCTCCTTTTAATTACAGTTTTTCCCGACCTCAGATAGATAATAAAGAATGATATTATTTTTTCTGCCATCTCACAGGGTTTCAAAAAAGCCGCCCTGATATTATTCATTTATTAATTAAGGCATACTGCAACTGATAAAGCTATACAACTACATTTCTGTTTTGGAAATAAATTTCAGCTCACCTTAAAAAATAACCGGCTGAAGTATCCTCTCACTATTGAATTCCTTTTTTGCCAGGATTGTATTAACCAGACCTACCAGAAAAAGAAATAAAGGAAGCACAAAATCCGGCACAGAATAATACAGACTTACAACTGTGTATACCGCAATAACACAACCTGTCAGAAATAGATTGGCAAGATGAAGCAACCTGGGATTTGGCATACGTACTGACAGAAAAGCACTCCCGGCAGTGTTTACAAAAGCAGAAGATGCATAAGTAATAAAATCCATTGTTCTCAAAACAGCTATTTCATTATTATACATCAGATATCCCCAAAGACATGCCAGGCCCATGCAGGCCCCCCCTATCACCAGGCTCATTACCATAACAAATCCTATCTTTCCAAATAAGATACTGTTTCTGGAGAGTCCTGAAGTGATCAGTATTTCCAGTGCACCGGATACTCTTTCGGATATAAAAACAGTATTTGAGAAATTAGCTGCAACCACGACTGAAAAAGATACAAGCCAAAGAGGGCCAGTTCGTAAAGACGAATCACTGCTATCCCTTACCAGAAAGATACTCCAGGATAATACAAGCACTGCATAAAGAATAAAAACTCCCCAGTCAGAACCGGTAAGACATTTCCACTCTTTACAAATTACAGTCCTGATCCCTTTCATTTTCAAACCTGTCCTTTATTGTTATTATAATAAATGTCTCTTATGGCACTACTGAAAATGTTATCGGAAGTAAGTTTTTTAACTTCCCTGATACTGCAACCAGCATATACAAGTCTTCCTATCAGAGAGGGTATAGCCGTTTCTGCATTATTAATGAAAAATCTCCAGCCATCTTTGAAAGTAACATCGCTGCCACCGCACTGTTCGATTATACTCTTCCATTGAAGATTCTGATCTGTAACAACAATCCATTCATTCTCATGACAAGCTCTTTTCAGTTCTGAAAGTCGTTTGTCACGCAATATCCCCACTCTGTCACATAGCTTATCTATCGTATCAAGCTGATGAGAGCTGATAATCAAAGCTGCACCCCGCTGGCGGGCGTTCTTTACCAGTCCGCAAAAGTGTTCATAAGCTTCCATGTCCAATGCTAAAACTGGTTCATCAAGAAAAAAAACTATTGACTCCCCCAGAAACGCCCTGCACAAGGCACATTGCATTTTCTGTCCTCTTGAGAGATGTTTGGTCTTCTTGTTTGATTGGAACAGATCAGTATCAGACCAGTATCTATTTAAATATTCCTGCAGGTCTTTTTGGGTCAGCCCTTTAGCTTCCGCATAGATGCTGAGATTTTCCCTGGGAGTAAGATTTGCCCAAAAACCATCATTTTCTAACACCACACCAGCTTTTTTACAAAAATGCTGCTGATGTTTCCAGGGATTCATATCCAAAACAGAAATATTCCCGCAATCTGGCTGAAGGAGACCCAATAGCAGTCTTAAAAAGGTAGTTTTACCCGCACCGTTAAGACCTACTAGTCCAAATACTGTTCCGCTTTCGATTTTTAAAGACACATCTTCCAGGACAGAATATTTCCCGAAACTTTTCCCCAGATTTTCAGCTTGTAAAATGATAGACATTTTAAAAAAATGACTCCCGGACAGTATAATTCCAAATTTAAAATTAAGATCATCTCGACAGAAAATCTGAAATCATCAACAAATATCAAAACTAATATAACGAAAGACCAGAATAATATTGTATTTTATTCCGCAGGATTGTCTGATTCAGGATTAAGTTAAGCCAGTCGAATCCAAATTACTTTCTACGTCTGGATCGATGTAATATTTAATTATGGATAATAATGAAAATCATTCAAGCTAAAACTGCCGGATTCTGCATGGGTGTAAAACGTGCAGTCGATTTAGCCCTGGAAAACGCTGCCAAAACAGAAAAAGGCATTTTCACTCTTGGCCCACTGATTCACAATAACCAGACAGTTGAAATGCTGAGACAGCGTGGAATTAAGACTCTCAATGAAACGGAAAAATTACAGTCTAAAAGTACACTCCTCATACGTGCTCACGGAATTCCACCACAAATTCAGAAAAAATATGCCGACGAGGGACACATAATTATTGACGGCACATGTCCAAAAGTAAAGACAGTTCATAAAGTTATTTCCAGGTACAGAGAAATGGGTTATTCCATTGTAATTACCGGAGATAAAGGCCATGCTGAAGTTATTGGACTTCTGGGATATGCGGGTGAATCTGGATATTTGATTCAATCGGTTGAAGATATTCAGAATCTACCCAGCATGAACAAAATCTGTCTGGTTTCTCAAACCACTTTTGATAGAAATCAGTTTGATCGCATTGCTGAACACCTTAAAAAATCATTCCCACATGCAGATATAATTGTAAAAAAAACAATCTGCTCAGCAACCGATCAACGCCAAAGCGAAACCGAACAACTTGCCAAACAAGTTGATGCTTTAATTGTGGTAGGCGGCAAAAATAGCGCCAATACCCAAAGATTAGCCAAAATAGCACAGGATTGTGAAACGCCTACTCAACACATTGAGACCGAAGAAGAATTAAACTGGGATTCTATCGCAAACTGTCGCACAATTGGAATCACTGCAGGAGCTTCCACACCTATATGGATGATAAAAAGAGTTACCGATTACATCCAGTTTATGAATCACACCAGAAAGCATTCTATTCAAAACACTTTCTGGCATTTCTTTGATATTCTGGCTAATTTAAACATCTTTGTTTCTTTAGGCGCTGCAGCAGCCTACTACGCCTCCTGTTATCTTCAGAACCTATCGTTCTCAATTCTGGGTGCGGTTCTCATTTTTTTATACTTCCTTTCCACCTATCTCTGGAATAGTCTGGCAAGTATCGAGAGTACTCAACACCACGATATTTCCAGATATAAATTCTATTGTGATTATCGTAAACTGTTGCTCAGCCTTTCTGCTGCCAGCATAGTTTCCATGCTGATGTTAAGCTTTTTGCATGATAGCAAACTCTTTTATCTTTTGTTATTCGCAAGTGTGATTGGTTCAACTTACCATATAACCATAGTTCCAGAATATTTGCGTAAGCTCGTCCGTTACAGAAGTTTAAAGGACATTCCATCATCGAGAGACCTCTTTGTTGCCCTGGCCTGGGCTACTTTGATAACTTTTGTCCCGCAGATACTAAACCATGTCTGGCAAATCGAGCCTTTAAATATTGCCACATTCTGCTGGATATTCATTCTGGCATTTTTCCGTTCTCTTATTTTTGACTTGCGCGATATAGAAGGAGACAGGATCATGGGAAGAGAAACGTTAATCACCATAATCGGAGAAAAACGTGCACGTAAAATGACTTTCCTGATGATTTGTTTCAGTATCGCTGCTCTGCTGCTTTTTCCACTTCTAATCAATCCTGTCAGCTATCGATCACATAAAACCATCCGGTTTCTTTTCCAGATTCCATCACTATTCTATATTCTTTTTATTACCAAGTGGAACCCTCAGTTTAATCCTAATCATGCATCTGCATTTAATTTATTAGCCGATGGCCTGTTTTTCCTGGCTGCCTCAGGTGCTCTGATAGCCAGTACGATTGTATAAAAATCGCATTAGTTGTACATGAGAAACAATTTATCAGGCTAACCTTTGCAGTCTTGAATTGATTATTTATTAAGGAGAAAACCATGTCCAAACGACTTCCCCTGACAGTAATTCCCGAACATTATGACCTGCATTTTATTATCGATTTCGAAAAGTTTTTATTCATCGGAAAGCAAAAGCTCTTCATTAAGATTACAGATACACATTCATTTCTGCGGCTTCACTGCGAAGATCTTGCTATTTCAAAGTTACTTTTCTCTTCTGAGAAATCTGCTATTGCAGTTAAATACGATTTATCTGATGGTGAATTACACATTAAACCCGCAGAACCACTTTTACCCGGCAATTATCAACTCGAAATTAGTTTCACCGGTAATCTAAATGATGATCTTGCCGGTTTTTATCGAAGCCGCTATATCAATAATAATGGAGAAGAAGCTTATCTTGCGACTACCCAGTTTGAAGCACCTTATGCGCGCAAGGCATTTCCATGTTTTGATGAACCAGCCTTCAAAGCAACATTTGCAGTTACCCTTGACATTCCGCAACAAATGACCGCAATATCCAATATGCCTGAAAAAAAGCAAACCATTGCGCACGGACGTAAATCGGTTTCCTTTTTTCCCACTCCACCCATGTCAACTTATCTTTTATATATGGGTGCAGGGGATTTCGATTTTATTGAGGAAAAAAAGGATAATCGGACAATACGGGTGTATGGCGTGAACGGAAAATCTTCTCAGGGTACGTTCGCACTTCAGTTCGCTTCTAAAGCTTTGCGTTTTTTTGAAGATTACACCAATGTGAAATATCCCTTGCCCAAACTTGATCTAATCGCAATTCCTGATTTCGCTGCAGGAGCTATGGAAAACTGGGGCGCATGCACATTCAGAGAGGTTCTTTTATATGTAGATGAAAAGACCACTTCTGTTTCCACCAAAAAAAGAGTTGCTGAAGTAATAGCCCACGAATTGTGGCATCAATGGTCTGGAAACCTGGTCACTATGAAATGGTGGGATGACCTGTGGCTCAATGAAGCCTTTGCCACTTACCAGGCTTTTAGAGCAGTAGATCATTTCTACCCTCAATGGCAAATATGGGACGATTTTATCGATGGTGATACCAAATCAGCCTTCGAAATGGATATGCTCTCTTCAACTCATCCGATAGCAGTACCCGTACATACCGCTAACGAAATCGAAGAGATCTTCGATCATATCAGCTATGGTAAAGGAGGCAGTGTTTTACGAATGATCGAAGATTACATTGGAGAAGAATCATTCAGAAAAGGAGTAAATACTTATCTTAAAAATTTCATTTACAAAAATGCTGTAGCAGAGGATTTGTGGACTACACTGGAAAAATACAGCGGTCAGCCTGTAAAAGACATTCTCATTTTCTGGATTATAAATCCAGGTTTTCCGCTTATTAAGGCATCTAAAGAGAATTCAATTATTCACCTGTCACAGCAAAGATTTACTGCAGCTAAAACTAAAACCGGTAACAGCGGAATCTGGCCTGTCCCCCTCACCTGGATCACTGCCAATCAAACTCAGGAACGATTGTTCAATTCACCAGATTGTGTTCTACCTGCATCCCATGATTTTATAAAATTTAATGAACAGCAAACCGGTTTTTATCGTGTACTCTATGATAAACAGATGTTGAATGATCTGGAAAAAGCAGTAAAATCAAAAACATTGCACAAATATGACCGTTGGGGAATACTAAATGATTTATGGGCCTGTGTCTTTTCCGGTTATGCCAGTCTCTGCGATCTTCTGGAAATCATGTCATGGTACGACTCTGAAGACCAGTTTTTTGTATTGCGGGAGCTTGCCTCTCAGTGTACTGAAATAAATAAATTGCTGCAGCTCAAAGATAATGGACAGAAGCTTTTTCACAAATACAGATTGCCCTTCGCAAACGTACTCGATAAACTGGGATGGGAATCAAATGATCAGGAAGACCCGCATGTAAAACAGTTGCGTGCAATTGCCATAAGCTTTCTGATACGGGCCGGAGATAATACAGTAATGCAGAAAGCGCTGTCTATGGCACAATCATATCTGGAAAATGAACATCTGGATCCGGACATCAGAAATGCATGCCTGCTTGCTGTCTCCACCGAAGGAACCAGACCTCTTTTTGACTTCGTAAAAACAACTTATGAAAGAAAAAACAACATCGAAGAAAAAATTTCCCTGTTAAGCACTCTTGCTGAATTTACCAATCCATCACTGCTGTTAGAATACCTGGATTATGCGATGACCAGCAATGTTCGCAGGCAGGACTTACGAACCGTTTTTGCCAGAATCGGGCATAACCCAACCTGTCCTCAATTCTTTTTCCAGTGGGTAAAGAATCACTGGCCGGTTCTGAGTGAATTGAGAAAATCTCACTTCGTATATATGGGATTACTCCAGACCCTGATCACTAGCGCTCAAGATACTAATGTTTTAATCCGTATCAGGGATTTTCTTGAAAATAATGATGACGGATTCGAAAAAACTAAAGCAAATGCATTTGAAACCGCTCAATTAAATATTGCTTTCAGAGAAAGAGAAGGATCGTTTCCCATCTGAACCTTTTCCATCTTTTCCAGATGCTCGAATGCGTTGGTAAATTACAGTCTTTATGTTGATAAATATTTCTTTTTCAGTTTTTTTCTGTCGTTTTTAGTACACGCAGTAAATGCCGGCAATTTCAGAGTTCCATCTGGCCCTACCCTGCCACAAAAGCTGGGACAGATGTTGTTATTAGGATTCAGAGGTACCGAAGCAACCGATCAGAGCCACATTGTCCGGGATATACTAAGTCAGGAGATCGGTGGGATCATCCTGTTTGATGAAGATAAACCATCAAAAACATCTCTCCGCAATATTGTCAGTTATCAACAGGTGAACCGGTTAATCAGTAAACTGCAATCTTATTCGAAGATCCCGTTACTGGTAGCTATTGATCAGGAAGGAGGCCTGGTTTCCCGTAACCTCCATACCTCAGCAGCACTTAAGGTTAGATTTGTGATGTAGCAAGTATACC
>CAYPMS010000072.1:0-18064 GCA_964411655.1 uncultured Fibrobacter sp. | reverse complement strand
GGCAATTTCATCGATGGATAATGGTGATGTCTTTTCGGGTTCCGAAAAGGTATTTGCTCAAGCGATTACGTTAGAATGGATAGTCACCGATCGGGAATGGATTAGAGTAGATCCAGGCTTTGGATTTTTTGTAAACTTCGATACGGTAAACGCCTTTTTTTGTGATATCGAAAGCAGCCGTTTTTCCATCAGTCTGATTGATAGCCTTTCCATCGGCGATAAGTATGATTCTGCCTTCTTCTGGAATTTCCACCATTAAGCGAGCTGGAAGGGAGGGATTTTTCTGGACACCGGGAAAAGATATGCTACCGTTTTTATGTTGAAGAAAGAAACATGATCCCCTGGCATCACCCCTGCGAAAATTACTGATAAAACCATGGCCATTTTGCAGTCCTTTTAAAATTGCTTTTTTAGTGGCGGCAAAACTGGAAAAGTCATGCTTTCGATCAATGTAAAGATGAGTGCGTATTCCTTTGAGTTCCACTTTAATTGGAAATACCCTGAGACTGCAGTAACCAATTCCCAATCTTCGGCTATGAGCATCGACACCACCAATGCCACTGATAAAACCGGTTTTATTAAGGGTATCCCATTTAGCCAACAGTTCCGCAGGCGGTGCACCAAGAAACCTCCTTGGATAAAACAATTTTATGAAACTCATCCATGATTTCAGGTTTTCAACCCAGTCAGACATCTGGTTCCATATCTCTATTCCATCAAATCCATCAACATCCCAGTCAGTCCAGGGATAGGGAGGCAGACTTCCAAAATAGTTTCTCTTTTCAGCCGGATGAGCCAAAAAACCTATTCCACCGGCTTTTTTTATCTCATCTATGTAATTTTGTGGCTTAAATGAAGGGCTAAAAACCTGATCCACTCCCAGTGCAAGATAATGGTTTTTTTTGTGAGGGTCGTGATGTTCGTAACCAACCAGAACGCAAAGCTCATCACTTAATCCTTCGTAACCTTCGTCAAGACCTCTCAGAGTCATATGATCTGTAATAATAATAAAGTTGAGGCCGACAGTTTTTGCTGCTTTGATCAGTTCTTTAATTGTTATGCCACCATCAGAATAGGTGGTATGAAGATGAATTGCACCGGTAATTTCTTTGTAAGATTTTTTTTTGAAGTTCATGAGTCGATCGGTCCGGGTATTTGCCACATATTTTAATTCCAAATTATTAATGAACGTACATTAAGCGGGAATTGAAAGATTTCGATACCTTTCCTTTTGAGTCCAGAATGGAGAATTTAACAAAGTACATGCCATTACTTACTTTTCCTTTTCTGGAGTTGTCACCATTCCAGATAAGTGTATGTTCTCCGCTACTTAAAGGATGAGAAATGGTCTTCTCCCAGATTTTCCTCCCCATTGCATCAAAAATTGTAAATCTCAACCTCTCTTTGGCGCCGGTTGGAA
Source organism: uncultured Fibrobacter sp. (assembly GCA_964411655.1). Classification (GTDB taxonomy): domain Bacteria; phylum Fibrobacterota; class Chitinivibrionia; order Chitinivibrionales; family Chitinispirillaceae; genus JAAYPC01. The sequence continues at coordinate 16,644 of CAYPMS010000072.1, read as the reverse complement.
TGGTAAATTTGAAAATCGCTGCATTACGCACAGGATTTGCAAATACACTTTTCAATCCATAGTTCCATGATAATGCACTATTTTTAAAACGCTCCATGAACTCTTTTCCGGCAATAACGAGCCATCTGTATTCAACATTATTGGCTCCGACAACCACTTTTCCGCTCTTCTCCCACTCTCCAGTTGCAGTATTGAGTATAGAAGAACTGATACCATTTGGAATATCACCTTCACCGGTAATACCAAATGAGAACTGGACAGGGTGAGACTGATTATTTTCAAAAGCCAACTCCTGAGCAAAACCGCCGCTGGAAAGATCTCCGGAAATGTAATCACCAAAAAACCGGTTGGTGTTTCTGTCGAAAATCTTAACCCTCGATTCAACAAATCCCGGAGATGGCGGATAATAGATCTGCCCGGCTTTATCCGCATAACCACAGTATATTTCTGATACGGTGGAAGAATCGATTATACAATTTACAGTAAAACCCCATGTGTTTCTCTTAAACTGCTTTTTAAGAGGTTGTTCCGGTGACATGGAAACAGGAACCGGCGGGATTTTAAGTGTAATATCCCTGCTATACATATTATAAATGGAGTAGTAAGCATTATGATACTTCCAGTCAAGTGTGTCGTTAATATTATGGCGGTTGGCTTTCCCTGGGATATAATATCCCCTTGTTATATAAACACCTGAATCATTATTCCATTTATAGATTGCTATAGAATCGACCTCCGATGCCTGGATAACATCTTTGATGCGAACAGGAAAATTATAGGGGAGTGTCAAATCGGTAAATTCTTTCCTGGGAAGAACTATCTTCACTGTATCTTTGAGAGACATGGTTAAAGCCGATCCCAGGTTAATTGATTTCTCATTGCGAGTCTTTATCCAGAATGTTTTGCCTGGAGACAAATTGAAAAAAGACTTGATTTTGTCACTGTATTCAACCCAACGATCTTTGGCAGAGATATTTTCTGGTGTAGGTAACCAGTAAAACACTCTGGCATATCTGCCATCGTAGCTGCTGCTGTCAGTTTCTGCAAGGTGAGTGATTAAAGATTCGGGACTGGTGGAATTCAGTTCTGCTGATACAGAAAAAGGAGTCCATTGTAATGGAAATATTTTTGTTTCCACTTTTTCTATATGCACCTGTTTTGACAGATTGCTAATGATACTGGTATTGCCATCGCTTACCCGTAACTCTGCCCTTATTCCTGTTTCGACGCTGTTAAATTCCTTAGGAATTGTAAGAATCAATCGCTGAGATCTGGCTGAGAGGACAGTGTCGATCCGTATGGTGAGCGGGTCTTTCCCTGTGGAATAACAGAACTGGTATTTCGTATTGAGAATATTATCGGTAATGGTTACTGTATCGGTTGTACTTTCTCCAAAAAAAGCTATCTTATCTGTGTTACTGCTGAAATTCATCACAGGTGCAATTGTATCGATCAACAGTATAAAAGGCAGATCAGTCTTACTGGTATATACTGAAATTATTTTCCTCAGAGTATCGTTAATCGCATTATGTTCTATGAGCAATCCATTTTTGTTCTCTCTGTATAATCTTACTTTTGCGGCACTGAAACCAGCTGGAACCGTATAACGTAATCCGATCCAGAATGCTGGTGTACGGTTTTGTTTTAAGAAATAAAATCCGTTTCCGACAATCACCATTCCTTCGTATTGATTTCCCTGGTAAAAGACTACGGTATCACCGAAAACTTCTTTTACTCCAAAATGTGAATCTTTGGATAGAATAAGGCTATTATTAAATGCATAAACAGTATCAAAAATTGCCGAAGGATCAAAAAAAGTCAGAGGCTCACGTGTAAAATGAGGGGTTAATATGTTTTTCTGAGATAATTGGACCGGAAATGCCCATTGCCCTCCCTTTTTCCGAAGCCACAGAGAGATAAAATATTCAGTGTTAAATGATATTTTTTGTAACTTTAAAGTAGTGCTGTCACACTCATCTCTTACAGGAAGGATTTGATTAATCTGGGAGATTTCCGACTCGAATGCTTTGTTGCTGAAGGAGATCCCCAGCTCCAGACTATCACCGATTCCAACGGTATCAATGCACCAGCTAAGCTTTATACTGGCAGATGCTGTATCAAATCTGGGAAAATGTAGTGTTATTTTATTAGGAACAGCAGGTATATTGGATGGATCCAGTGTTTTAACACTTATCCGGGATTTTTCTGTTATATCCGACCATATACCTTGTTTGTTTACTATCTGCGCTGCAAAACAGTAGCTGGTTGAGTAATTTAAATATTCCACTATACAACTGTTCTGAGAGGAATTTAATTCTATCAGCGAATAATCGGAGTTTCTAACAGTTCCAAGAGGAATCTGATTCACACTGTACCATATCCGTATTCCTGAGATGCTGTCAGGATTGAGATCATCCCATGACAATCTTATTTCGCTTGAGCTGATCGCCTGGCCACTCAGAATAATAGGGTTACTGATATTATCATTTCCGGTTAAAAAACGGGCGGTTGCTGGTAAACTAAGACTGTCATTTTTCCCTTTCAGTCTCACCCCACACCATATCTGATGCGAACCGATAGAGAAGACATCATTGAATATTTTCTTTTCAACAATACTGTATGTAAACTCTTTAGCTGCAAATTTTCTGGAAAATTGCCCACGGTAATCTAATCCTATGCTGTCAAATGCAAAACAGAAAAGCACTGAATCCACCTTCTCTGTATCCAGAGGAGAAGAAGAAACAAAGGTGATTAAAACAGAATCTCCACCTAAATGTCTTCCACTGATAGTGAATGGATTAATTGGAGCCTCTTTGTCCATAAGCAAAACATCAGTTCCGTTTCCGGCATTAAAAGCAGATATCTTTCCATTGGCTAAATAGAGTCCGCTCATAAGATACCAGGTGATTTTTGCTTCCGGAAGCGACAATGTGTCGGTAAAGCTGCTTTTACCTTTAAAAAGATCACGCGAATATTTGATCAACCTTTCTGAGGTGTATACATTTTCGGGTAGTGAAACTTTGGAAATCCAGATCCCCAGAGAGTCGTAAACCGGGGGAAAAGCCTGTGGCTCAATTTTGTCCAGATTACTGAGGGTTATTTCAACTGCAGTACCACCAAGATACTTTGCTGATATCCGAACCGGATTTTCACCTTCTTTGTATACATAGATCAGTCCAGTTTTGACTATCGTATCACTTCCTGCCCTCCCGGTCACGATAAGTCTTACATCATAGAGACCGGTTTTGGTGTATATGTGCTCCGGTGATTCTTCGGTACTGGTAGTGCCATCACCAAAATTCCAGATTAAACCGGAAAAAATACCCGAAGAGGTGTTGGTGAATTGAACAATGCCATTAACAAGTATCGACATTGGAGTTGCGCTAAAGTCAGCTATTGGAGCAGGTGTGATAGTTAAAACAGCGCTGTTGCTGTAAACAGTATCTTCTGAATTAAAAACCATACACTTGACACTATCGAGATTATTGTCGAAACTCACTCCCCTTAAGACCAGTGTATTTGAAGTATCGCCGGAAAGAGGTATATCATTAAGAAACCATTGATATCTGGGAGGAGGATATCCGGTAGCCTCAACTCTGAAATAAACCGTATCTCCAAAGTATTTTTCCTGAGACACCGGGTGAGAGTTTATCTTTGGAACCTTCAGCTCATCATCCACAATCAGAGTGGCAGTATCCGATGTATCAGCTCCTGCACCATTACTGACAATGCAATAATAATCCCCAGCATCACTTTTCTGAACAGGATCAAGAACAAGAGAGTCCTGTATGCCCAAAGAGTCTTTTAGGCCGAGTTTATACCATTTGAAGTTGAGAGGCGGAGTTCCGGTAGCTACAACGGTAAATTTAGCTCTCTTTGCAACATTAGTGTTTTGTGACAGGGGATTAACAGAAATTAATGGACGTTCCGGAAAAACCTGCAAGAGTACGGTGTCACTTGTTGTGGTTCCTGCGACATTGGAGATCTGACAGAAAATTCTTGAATTATTTCGCGCCACCTGCACTCTATCCAGTATCAAAGTAGTACTGTCGCTCAAAACTGTAGCAATATCATGCAGATAAAACCATTTGTACTGTAAAGGAGGGGTACCATGTGCCTTAATTTTGAAAACAGCATTCTGATTTTCAATAATACTGACAGATGAAGGCTGACTATCAATAACCGGTGGGGCTGGTTTTACTTTCAGGTATATCTTTGATGTGGAATCGGTTTTAACCACATTGGTTACTTTGCAATAATAATAGCTGCCGTTATCAGAAAGGGAAACATCGTGGACAATCAGTTCTGCAGATGAACCAGTAGAATCGGTACCATTTTTTATCCATTTATAACTGAATGGTGGAGTTCCGCTCACAGAGATTCGGATCCTTGCTGTATCTCCATCAAAAACCACAACCGTATCCGGTACGGTGTCAAAAACAGGAGGGATCAGTACCTTTAAGAAGACAACCGCACTTGGCAATGTATCGAAAGGGTTACAGAGGAAACACTGATAATTGCCAGTGTCTGAAGCTTTTGCGGAACTGAAGATAACACTGGGTGCTTTCACTGATAGGGTATCTGAACCGTTTTTAATCCATAAATAGGAAAGAGAATCTCCATTGGCAGTAACTGAGAGTGTGCATGAAGAATTCGCTGTCACTGTCATTGTGTCTGCAAGATCGGTAATAATTGCCGGTTTCTGATATACAGTAAGTGTGCAGTTTCTGCTTGACGTTTCACCATATTTGTTGGATACAACACAATAATAATAATTCCTGTTTTGAGTTTTGGATATATTGTTAATGACCAATGTCGGTAATGTGTCTATTATTACTCCGGGGGTAGAGCCTGAATACCATTTGTAACTAAGAGTTAAAGACCCATTGGCAACGATAGAAAAAGCAGCACTTTTCCCTTCACCGGCAATTGTATTCAAAGGTTCTTTTAATATGTGGGGTTTGGATAAAATGTTGATGCTGAAATCTGCAGTTAAAGAATCACCTTTCTTATCCTTGACTTTTATTCTGATTGAATATACCGGTTTTTTTAGAAAACTTAGAACCGAATCAGTCTTGAGTGTATTTTCATCTATTCGAAAGTATGAATTGTCAGCAAATGCAGGAAGACTGTAGGTAAAGACCTCGTTACTATCCTGGTCGGTTGCAGATAAGGTTCCGATTATTGTATTCACAGGGGTGGAGTCTTCGACAGTTGTGTCTGTCAGGCTGATGGCAGTTGGTCTGTCGTTTTGATTGGTTACCATGATAGTAAAGGTATCGGTTATTGAATGAGTGCCATCGGAAGAACTTACTACTATTGTATACTGTTTTTTTGTTTCGTAATCCAGCATAGATTTGGTGAGTAACTGGTTTCCGCTGATACTGAAACTGGTATTATCATTATTACCGGACACCAAAGTATAGGTAAAGGATGACCCGCTATCCCGGTCTATAGTAGTGAATAGGCCTATTAGCGTATTTATTGTTACGTTTTCTGCAACTGTTGCAGAAGAGATATATAAAGATTCTGGTGGTTCTTTAACATCTGTTATACGGATGTTAAACGGCTGATTTCGGTAAAGACCACCTTTGTCGGTTGACCGGATTGTAATTGCAAAAAGACTGTCTTCTTCATAATTGAAAGATATCTTTGAAAGGAGAGAATCGGAACGGATGAAAAAAAATGCAGTATCACCACTTACAATGGAGTAAATATGTGTGTCATTACTGTCAGGATCTGTGGAGGTAAGTTTGCCGATGAATGTGCCACTTGATTTGTTTTCGGCAATTGCAGAATTGCTTAGAGAGACACCGGTAACCGTTTCATTGACATTAGTAATTCTGATAATAAAAGTTGTATCGAAAAATAAATTGCCGGGATCTGTAGTTCTCACTTTTATTGAATAGGCGCTTTTGGATTCATAGTTGAATACTGCGTTAGCAAATAAAGAGTCGTTCTTAATTGAGAAAAAGGAAATATCACCAGATATAAAGCGATAGCTGTGTTTATCGGAAGCATTGGAATCTATGGTGGTGAATTTTGCAATCAAAGCTCCTATAGAGTTGTTTTCAGCGATTGAATTTTGGGAAAGTTCTATTCCCACTGGAGCCACATTTGTATCAATCCATTCCCAGGCACCTATATCCGGAAGAGAATCCCTGGGTTTACCAGAGATATCCGTTGATGTGGCAATTGAAGTAATTCCTTTTTCCCGTGCAGGAGAATCTTTAAAGATTCGAAAATCAGAAGCAGTAGAGGGAGTAGTTTTTATGAACCTTGGATTATCATTATAGATACAACCAGTACCCCATGATGATGATGAACTTTCGGAAGCAGGTAAAAGACAATACGTATAGACACTCTTGAGTATGTTAGTTAAAGCTATATTCTTATTTGTTGGATGAAAAATACAGTGAGTGACCAATAATAACGATCTGGCCTGAGATGGGGTGTCCGCGTTTACCGTATCGTTATTATAGAAAGTACAATTTGTTACTGATCCGTAGGGGTTATCGTTATTATGGCTGCTTAGTCTTGGAAATATAGCACGTGTATTGCCGATAAAAATTGAGTTATCGATAGTAATCGAATTGGTGCGATTTCCACTTATCGAAAACACAGTATTATCCACATAATTGCGTATTATTACATTTTCAATGACACAATTATGAGAATTGTTTTGATCGTTGATTGGAGAACAGTTCTCAAGAACTACTCTTTCAAATCTGGTAGTACAGTTCCCAGTATTATTCCAGAAATTATTCCAATTGGTACCGCGAATAGTTAAAACCGGAAAGCTGTCCGGGTCGGTATTTTCTCCAAGGAATGTGATGTTACCGTTTGTATAATTATCCGGAAAATTTCCAATAAACGTGTCCGACCCTATAATCCAAATGGTGTCGTTTGGTAGATTAGCAGAAAATACTTTTTCAGAAAAATTATCACCAATTTTTAATTCTATTTTTCGGGCATATACACTGCTCAATAATAGAAGGGTTAAAAAGGGTGTCAAGATTGAAAAATTTTTATTTAGGAATACTAATCTCATAGGAACACAAACCTCAAGGACCGAAATAGTTTATTAATTCATCAATGGTAATATAAACATTGGATTCTGTTTAAAAAAGTAACTACTCTAAACCTTTTTTTTGAGAGGAATGTTTGATTAAAATTTGAAGACAGGACATGGTGACGAACTGGCTATTTGGAAGATAATGGAAGTTGGGGAGCGAAATAAGTGCTATCAAAATATGTAATGTTATTCTTAAAAATCACTCTTTATTAGAGTTAATTTCAATATGTTAGAGATTTGTTACCTATTATTTTGGAGCACTTTTTGATTTCCATTTTTTTGGGTTTTAATGCTCTATACATCTTGAAAGGTTATACTGAAACCTTTTTTATTACAAATTTTTTGTGAGAACAGTTATATGCCCGAACTTCCAGAAGTAGAAAGTTTCAGAAAGTATCTGGAGGATACCTCCATGGACAAAACAATAAATGATGTAAAAGTAAAAAAGGAAAAAATTTTACAGGAAATTTCAATAGAAGAATTGATCGATAGTCTTCTCTGCCATAAATTCATAAAAACGGTCAGATGGGGAAAGCAGCTTTTTATACAAATCGATGGGGGAATCTGGCTTACGATGCACTTTGGAATGACTGGATCATTACTTTTTTTCCATCATTTAGATCAGGAGCCAAAGTATTGTCGATTATTGATTGAATTTTGCGATAATAAATACTTGTGCTTTAATGATCAAAGGCTTTTGGGAAAGATTGGTATAGTGAAGGATGTGGACACTTTTATTAAAAGACACAATCTTGGTCCGGATGTTCTTTCTTTAGATAAGGAAAAGTTTATAGGTATCGTAAGAAACAAAAAGACCGCCATAAAAACAGTTTTAATGAAGCAGGAGTTATTTGCCGGAATCGGGAACGAGTATTCGGATGAAATTTTATTCCAGGCCAGGGTTAATCCATCAGTTTTAGCATCTTCGCTTTCAGAGGAGCAAATAGAAAAAATATTCCGGGAAATGGGTTTAGTTTTAAATGTTGCAATTAAATCAAGAGTTGAAAACAATCCTTTTCCAGAGCATTTTTTTCTTCACTCAGGACGGAAAAAAAGGATTTGTCCAAGATGTGGTTCAAAGATAAAATGTCAGAGTTTTTCTGGCCGTACAGGTTGTTTCTGTCCAAAATGTCAGGTGAAATAAACAATTTCTTTTTCTGGATTGTCTTCAATCGAAAGTACATCACAATTGCTCTTTTTTAATGAATCGCAGATTTTGTGCACTTCATTTATAAGTTCCTTAAAAAACTCAATTCTTCCTTTTTCAAGAACGGTTATTTTTTCAGAGATAACAGGAAGTGAACCAGGATCACCGGTAAGAATGATGGAAGGAACTTTCATTTTAATCTGCTTAAATAAAGAATAAAGGAATTGAATGCCGTTCATCTGTGGCATTCGGAAGTCGGTTATCACTAGATCTGGAACCAGGCCATTTTTAATTTCATAAAGTGCATTTACAGGAGAGTCAAATTTTTTAACGTTCTGATAGCCTTCTCTGGTAAGGAAAAAATAAATCAGTTCCAGCGAGAGGTCTTTATCATCTACAACTATTATTTGGCACATGAGTAGACCACCCTTTCTGATTAAGGTTAAGCGATTATAGGGAAATAAAAAACATTGCAAAGATGAAAAAGTGAGGCAGGGGAGCGCTCTATGGTTTTTCTCCCCTGATAAAGAGTTTATGTCTGATCAGTCATCGCAAGAATCGAGCCCACGCGGAAGAGGCCCTTCGGGGGTAAAAGTTTCCCTTGCCGCTTCTGCTGCATTTTTATAGTTGCGATTAGGTATTTTTTCCAATGCAGAGATTATTTCTGGTGCCGCATGAAGATCACGAACATATTGTACAAGTTGATTCTTTGATGCAGGAAAACTGGTGTTTTTAAGGACCTGCTCAACATCGATAGGATTGGCTTTTTCTGCCATGTTTCCTCCTTTTTAAACACCTGTGCGGTAAAAAGGTACAAAAAATTGAAACAATGGTTTGGAAACGTAACCAATCATTAAATTGTTCAAATCCTGTACCATACATTTTGCTTATTAAGAAAAACTTATAACCTAAACAGCTTTGTATGGTAAAACCGGATATCTCATTCCATTTCAATTGTTTAAACTGTTTATGCATACATAAAAATGGAGTTGAAAATGAAAGAAGCTATGTTGTATCAAAAAGATGAGGATAATAAGGTACACTGCTTTCTTTGTTCCCACCATTGTCGTATTGGCTACGGCAAGTTCGGTTTCTGCAAAGTACGTCAAAATATTGATGGGACACTTTTTTCTCATTCTTACGGAAAACTTATTGCTCAACAGGTCGATCCGATAGAGAAAAAACCATTATATCATTTTTATCCTGGGACTTATTCATTTTCCATTGCTACTAAAGGCTGCAATTTTACCTGCGGTTTCTGTCAGAACTGGCAAATTTCTCAGACTGCCCATAAGAGAGAAACCATTGAAGAGATTCCTGCTGAACATGTCGTAGATAAAGCAATTAAACTGGGCTGCAAGAGTATTTCCTGTACTTACACAGAACCAACAATCTATTTCGAGTATGCTTACGAAGTCTGTAAAATCGCTAAATCCAAAGGATTGTCTACCGTTTTTGTTACCAATGGATATATGACCGAAGAAGCCCTGCAGACTATAAGACCATACCTCGATGCATGCAATATTGATTTGAAATCGTTTAGTGATAGTTTTTATAGGAAAAATTGCAGCGCCAGACTGGAACCAGTTCTTCAGACAATTAGAGATGCATTTAAAGCAGATCTTTGGATAGAGATTACCACTTTAGTGGTCCCAGGAGAAAATGATTCAGAAAAAGAGCTTACAGATATCGCGAATTTTATAGCTGAGCTGAGTCCTGATATTCCATGGCATATCTCCAGGTTTTTCCCTCAATATAAGTTTGCTCAAAGAGAGCTTACAAAAGTTGAGACAATTGAGCTGGCAAAAACGATCGGAAAAAAAGCTGGTCTGCGATATGTTTATTCTGGAAATGTGGCTGAAGAATCGAATACGTTCTGTTACAGATGTAAAAATGTTATAGTGCAAAGGGATGGATATCATACTAAAAAGATATCTGTTTTTGGGAACAGGTGTTTGATATGCGGGGCTGAAATTAGCGGAAGATGGTAATAAATTTTGTGTTTTCTGAAAAACAGAATATATTGAACAGCGGATAATACATATTATGTAAACTTCGATTGCTTTGTCTCTTCCCTCTTTTTTATTCCCGCTGGCCTGCTTTTGCTGATAATCTTTAAACCACATTGAACCTAAATTCCGCAGTTGATGTGGATGCAGATGCGTAAGATATCGAGATGATAAGCCTTGAACGCGGTGCAGACCTTATCAACAACGTGATAAAGGCAAACCACGTGAATGGCTTAGCGCTCAATCCCGATCTTGCTCGGGGCGAATATGCGCTGCATTCAACTGCGGATTTAGGTTGAAGTATTCAGGAAGAATACAATTTGCAACATTAAAATTATACAGAATATTAAACGTTTTATTATATTATTGCACTAATATAATTGTTATGATCTGTTTTTAAACGATTAAAGAGAGGACTTCCATGGGGTTTCCAACTCGTTTTCGAACAATCGGTGTGAGTCTTTTTGTCACACTTCTAAGTACGACTACCCTTTTGGCACAGGCCGTAATTATTGGAGAATTACCCGACTCTATCAAGATTCCAGTAACTTTTTATGATTTCCATTCAGATAAAAGTAATCCTGAATTTGAATGCAAACATACAAGCGGTATTTATAAAAATATGGCAGATTCTAGTCTGCCTGAAGATAAAATTCCACGATTAGGCAATTCCCCCTATCTTAACCACTACTTTAAATACTGGTATGTATCTTGGGATTCTGAAAATGGAGGTAAAGGTGATTTTACCATTCCCAGCTACACTGCCACAGGCTCAGAGTTTGCCGCCAATGTGGTTTTTAATGGCTCAATTACTGCAGACCATGATACTGCATTTAAAAATATCGTAATAGAAGACTCGCTTACATTCATCTTAGTGGATCGTGAAAGAGGTATCTATAGATTCGAAGATGACACTTTTTTCCCTCTGGATAATCGTGGATTTGGCAATGAGAGCAGGGATAGCGAAACTAACAGATATCACAACTACTCTTTTACTATGAGACTGCATACTGAATTTACCTATAAATCGGGTTTGCAGTTTATTTTCAGGGGTGATGATGACGTATGGACATATGTAAACAATCGACTGGCCCTTGATTTAGGTGGAATTCATAATGCTGTAGAAGATACTATTGATTCTGACGACTTACGAAAAATGGGTCTTGTTTTGAACAATAAATATTCTCTTGATTTCTTTTATGCAGAAAGACACACCAATAATTCCCGGATCTTGATAGAGACCAATATGATTCAGCCTGTAATACGTATATCTCTTTCGGTAGAACCAGATATCGTTGTAAAGGCTGGAACGGTGGTCACTTTAAAATCTGACGTCAAATCAGACAGTGTTTCAATTCCTGAGTATTCTGAAAAAACAAAATGGACAGTCGTTTCTTCAAAATTTCACAATAAAAGCGATTTCCAGTCTGATTCTGGTTCTAGTGTTAAATTTAATACTCGTCTGCCCTATGATACAATTAAGATCCTGGGAAGTGTATTTATTGAAGGTGCCGGTGTTGTATCTGATACTATTACAATCATTACAACAGTCGGACCGGACTGTAAGATTTCTATCGAGCCATTGCCTATTACTATTGGCCAGAGTGATTGGAATCTTGTTTTTTATCCGAATCCGATAGATACAATCTATTTCTTTGATAGTACGAAATCCAGAGACGCTTATGCGGTTGTCAGGGATTGCGATGGCTTTTTTACCAGAATGGCAAGTGTTAATCTAACCGAATGGGAAGCATTGCAGGATAGTATTATTAAAGTTACCGGTGAAAATGGAAGAAAATATCATGGCATATTTGAAAGATTTAGCAATTTGTCCAGAGGGAAAGTTTTGGTTGTTGCGGAAGAAGCCGATACTTTGACTCCTGATACGGTTGCGGTGGCAATAAAAGATTATTATCCTGTAAGGCTTCGTCTGGTGGAGAAAGGGCACTCTGTTATTACAGATTATTTAACCGAAATAGAGATTGAAACTGATTCATCTGAGGATTATGAGGTTTATGCATTAATTTCTACAGCAGCAGATAAGCCAAATGAACTATCCTCCTGGGTTCCAATTAACGTTAAGTGGGATCTCTCATCACCTCTCGATTCCGGACTCTCTCCAGCTGAACCGGATTTCTCTGACAAATGGACATTTAATCCTTTAAAACCGGGTGAAGGAACATTAGAATTGGTCAACCCGGAAGATGAGCGCACAGAAAAACTGGTTATTCCGGTTACGGTTATTTTATCACCTGCTAGCAGCGTCTTCATAGAACTTATTACACCAGAATTGGAGCGAATTGCCGGCCATACTCTCAAAGCGGTTGTTACTATTAAAAATAAAGATGGATTAATTCCGGGAGAATACTGCTTTGGCGATGCAAATCCTAAAAATAGCCGGGCAATTTACCAGGATCTCCTTCCAAAGGGTGGAGCTAAGCACCCGGATCCTACTATGACCGTAGATGGTGTTACCAAGATATTAAACACAGAAAATGGTAATACCCACAAGCACAATCAATGTTTCTTGAATGGTAAAGATACAGTTGAATTTGTATTGTATTATGCACCATATCCTGATGATTCCTTGCATCAGATAAGTGTCATTTTAAATGGATTAAAAGCCAGCACTGTAAAATTTAGGCTTCGCACGGATGAACTCGATTCTCTGGTTTTAACGCATGACAATGAGGGGAAAAATCCCATAACCGATACCATACGTCTTTCCCATGGCAGTTCCAAAGTGGTTTACTCTCACGGTTATGATAAATATGGCAATTACAGAGGACCGGAAACGAGCAAATGGAATACAGAAGGGGAACTTCCACCAACTGATCCACAAAACAATCTGGGTAAGTTTTATACTATTTTCCATTCAAATCCGGTCGAACCTATTACTGGTGATCTCTGTGCTTCTGTTAATTCAGGAAATAATAAAACTGTTTCCGCATGTGCCTGGGTTTATATGGAGGGGCAGGACGCCACTATTATGAAAGCAATAACCCGCGATATTAATGGAAATGGGTACCTGGATAGAATCGATATTACTTTCAGCAAGAATATTAAGATTTCCGAAAGTAGCGCCAAAAACTTTTCTGTGAACTTCGGAGTTTACAGACTTGAAGTAGAGCGGGTCACTGCGCTAGAAGGTGATTCTGTTTATTCTTTGCATCTTAAAGAGGAGAAAACAAAGACTGCACAAACTGACTGGCAGCCATTTTTGACAATCAGTGGTATTGAAGGAGCAACAGATGAAAAGAAGCTGGTTGAAGATGGTGCTGCTCCGGTAGTATGGACTGTTACTAAAAATATGCCAACTACATCCCGTACTGATGATATCGTAACCATTGTTTTAAGTGAAAAAATCGAAGGATTCAATATTGAGAATACAGCAGATAAGGTTTTTTGGGTTTATTTTAGAAACAGCTCCGGAAATATGTCTAAGGTTAATCTTTTTGACGGTGCAAAAATCATTGAATATGATAACCAGAAAACCATTAAAATCAGGATGACTAATGGAGAGGATATTAATAGTTCTAACTGGGTCAATATCAGATTTGAAAACGAGCTGATACGGGATGTTTATAATAACTTGCCGGATTCGATGAACCAGAAGGTGCAGGTTATTGTGGAACCGGTTAAACCCCGGGTAGATATTGCCCCGAACCCGTTTCGACCAAATCCCAATCTGGGTAGTGGCAAAATTGAACTGATTCCAGATGATGATGCCTTCATTAAATCACGAGATGGTGGAGTTGTTCTGGTTGTTACTTTGCCTCTTCCCAATGATAGTTCAAAGGTCTATCTTTCTTTAAAAGTATATGATCTTGCCGGAAATATAGTAAATTATTCTGGAAAAGTTGAAATAATGGATATTCTAAAAACAATGGGCTACGATATCAGTAAACTTCAGGCATCCCTTGTTACTTTGAAATTTTTGTGGTCAGGAACATCGAAAAAAGGTATGAAATTGGCTCCGGGAGTATACAAAACTATTCTTTCTGTAGATTACACAAGCAACATTTATCCTGATGCCAGAATAGTTAATCTGGTAGGAGTACGCAAATAGAAAATCCACTACAGGCAGCAAGTATCAAAATTGCTGCCTTCTTATTCTAAACACTCATTCGCTTTTTAGATGACAAACAATTCTTTTCTATTTATAAAGGGTGTTTGTCCATTGTGTCAGTATGAAATATTTTGATTCATTGGTTATACATCATCAGTATACCAGCCTCCCCTATCCTGAAAAAAAAATTCTGGAGATTGCAGAAGAAATCTATCGGAGAGAGAAAATTTCCATTGCTAAGAAGACTAACCTTATTTTGTGTTCAGATTATTTTATCCGCAAACTGAACCGGCAATACCGAAAGATTGACAAGGCAACCGATGTTTTATCTTTTGAGATAGACGATTCTGACTTGCTAGGTGAGATTTATATCTCGTTAGAGAGAGCTAAAGTACAGGCAAGGCGCTTTGAAATATCCTATGATGATGAAATTATCCGGTTATTTGTTCATGGTATGTTTCATCTTCAGGGCTATGACCATCAAAACAGCAAAGAACGTGAAATGATGGAGAGTAAGGAGCATAAATATTTAAAATTATAGCACAGAAAAAACGAAATATTTATATTGCAATAACTTCATAAAACTCTGCTCAAGATAATCCGCAATTTCCGGAAAACCAAGAGCTGAGAATTTCAGTTTAAGTTAATATTGTTTTGGTTCAATTAACCTTATACTTTCATTTAATTTTATATACTTAACAAAGGAGGCTCCTTTTGGAGAGTGGCCCTGCGGCTTCCATCTTCATAGCAGGTTTAGTTTTTTCTTTTCTATTATCTGCTCTTTATTCCATCGTAAAAATAGTATTCAATGCTATTATTGATGGGGCGAATCCAGCTGAAGACGATGAAACGCTAAGATACTATGCCTCACAATCACAGCAAATTCTGGAAAACAAGGCGCTTCTAAACAGCACAGTATCCATTGGTCGTACTTTTGGTGCTGTTGGATTCTCGCTTTTTTCTTATTTGCTTTCTTGCAGGATTTTTCCTGAAATTTCATTCTGGCAGAATATCGCTATATCGGTTGTTTTTTCTACAATAGTGATATCTTTGCTCGCTTATGAAATACCACGGGCTTTTGCAATGCGTTATTTCCGCTCATATTTTCCATTTACATATACTTGTTACAAGATGTTTGGGTGGTTTTTTACCCCATTTTCTATCCTGTTTCTGGCGGTTCACCACTCAATATTAAAAGCTTTACGTTATGATGAGAAATTTTCTTTTTTAAGTGATAAGGAAAAGGCCAGAATTGCAGAGCAGAATGACACAGAGGCTCTTGATAAAGAAGAAAAAGAGATGATTCGCAGCATTTTTGATCTTGGTGAGACAACAGTTCAGGAAATCATGGTCCCAAGAATTGATATTAAAGGCCTGCCAATCCAGTCAAATCTGCAATCGGTACTTAAAATGATACAGGAGGAAGGGCATTCAAGAATCCCGGTTTTCAAGGAAACAATCGATTCCATAGTAGGCATTCTTTATTCAAAGGATATACTAAGCTGGCTTGCTGAAAATGATCCGGAGAACTGGGATCTAAAGGATCTTCTTAACAAACCACATTATGTTCCTGTAGGTAAAAAGGTTAATGACCTGATGGCAGAATTCAAGAGAAAACATATTCACCTTGCTATTGTGGTTGATGAGTATGGAGGAACTGCCGGTTTGGTTACAATGGAAGATATTCTTGAGGAGATCGTTGGTGATATTCAGGACGAATATGATGAAGAGGAAAAGGAAGTAATAAAAATTGCAGATAATGTATATCTGATCGATCCTCATATAGATCTTTATGATTTAAATGAAGAACTTGGCATTAATCTTGAAACTGAGGATGTTGATTACAACACTTTGGGTGGTCTTGTTTACCATGAATATGGTGATGTACCACAGGAAAACACTGAATTCGATTATAAAGGCCTTCGAATAACTGTGGTTAAAATGGATAATCAGAGAATAGAAAAAGTTAAAGTTGAAATACTTCAAAAACCTGCTAATTCCATTGAGATTGATTCTTTTTAAAAACACCTGAATGCAATTAGTTTTCGTGCTCTGGTGTTCTCTGGTAGTTTTATTGATTGGTCCCGTACTCTTCATTTGCTACCGGAAAAAACAATTACTATTTTTTCAGCTTTAAAATTTCCAAACTGACATCAGTCGTGTGCAGTCAAGGAGGATACGTTGAATATCATTGTGTGTATCAAACAGGTACCCGGAACAACTCAGGTTAAGATTAATCCTGAAACCGGTACACTCATCAGAGATGGTGTGGAAGCAGTTGTAAATCCATTTGATGAGTATGCTATCGAAGAAGCTCTCAGGATTAAGGAACGGGTCGGTGGTG
>CAYPMS010000071.1:0-18130 GCA_964411655.1 uncultured Fibrobacter sp. | reverse complement strand
CGCCTGATCTTTGTTCCAGGGGGCAGCTTCACAGCTCGAATAGGCCCGCTGAATGCTTCGATTGCCTTGAATTTCTTAAGGTCCCCACCACCAGGTAGTTTGATTTTTGCAACAAAATCCCCTTCCTTCAAATTAGGCCAGCCTTTTGCAGGTTGGAAATCCTTCGCTTTCGCCGGGGGGAACTCCATCCTCTCCACAAACCATTTCTTCCCGCCTTTTACCGTTTCCACCAACCGTGCTTCAATTTCACGCGTGCTGCTTTTCAATGTCTTTGGAATCTCAATCCATTCGCCAATGTACATCTGATCCTCAATCGTCCGGAGCTTCAATTGGAGTTCTTTGACCGATTCAGGAATCATCTTCCCGCCTTCGATTTTCAGCGCAGCGAGACCATTGCGGATTTGTTCAAGCCGCTCGATATAGGCCTTGGGGAGGAAATTGCCAATCTTTGATTTTGTGGTGGTTATTACTGTATCAAGCCGCTGCAGCAATTCCCGCCATTTAC
Source organism: uncultured Fibrobacter sp. (assembly GCA_964411655.1). GTDB lineage: Bacteria > Fibrobacterota > Chitinivibrionia > Chitinivibrionales > Chitinispirillaceae > JAAYPC01. The sequence continues at coordinate 17,625 of CAYPMS010000071.1, read as the reverse complement.
CGAGCAGGACGGCAGTATACTGTGTCAAATCAAGATTCTTGATGAATTTGACCGAATCGCCTACACCGATTCTGTTAAGCACGGCAATAAAATCAGAAATGTGAGATACTTGCTTTTCAGCTTTTAACAACAGCCGTCCGATTCCTTTGATCGCTCCGCCAATTACTGGAATCAACGCAAAAAGCAGCAGTACAAGCGTCAGCCACTGCAATTTGTCCTTCCGTTTCGATTCCTCAAGCGACAGCCCGATCGTAACCGCAATGATATCCCGTACCGCAGTCACATCTCCGACAAACGGAATCATCCCGATTACTGCATCAACGATTATCTGGCTGGTTGTCTGCTTCTCTTTAAAACTCCCCTGAAGCGTTCCAACTACCCACTGGATGGAGTCCAGTACAATTCCCTTCTTCTCCGGGGGCTGTTCCGTTTTTGCGGTTGCCTCTGCAACAATGGCGTCCGCGTCTGGCTGAGCAAAAGCGGTCTTGTATTCCGGGTTTTCAACCAGATTCACCGGCTTGAACTCACGGGCATCCGGCTCAAAACGAATGCGTTTGGGCGTGCTTCTTAACTGGCTTACCGTCGCATTTCCGGCAGTATCAAGCGTCCCTTTTACTATGGTGGCATCAGCAAGTTCAATTTCAAATGGTGCTTGTTGGACGGGTTCGTTGTCGTGGTATAAACGCTCGATTGTAACAGTCAGAGACTCATTCCGTTTTTTTGCCTCTTCCTGTTCTTTTCTCCAGTTCGCCTCCCATTCGAGCGCTTCATGTGACAAACAGCGTCCGGTCAGATATTTTTCCGGTATAGGCTCATCGGATTCATCAAAGAAAAAGTGACGCCACTCCGCCCTGGTGTGCAGGTATCCCTCGGTATACAAATGCTCGATAAAACGATAGCGGAACTCGATTGCAACAAGGTGATTGTACCGCTCATACCGTGGGTCCTTCACATTGGGCATGAACATCTTTATCGATGTAATCTTGACAGGATAGAGTGAATGCTTGAAATAGAAATGGTTCTTCTTCTGTTTCTCCGAGTATTGACGCCAGAAAATTTCGACCCGATTGAGATATTCGCCCTGGTCAATCCTGGCTCCATAGAGCTTTGGTAAAAATGCCCCTACTTCAAGAACGACCCGAAGCACCTTGTGTTTTGTATCCCAGTTAGATAATGCCCAAGGATCAAATTCTTCCTTGCCGGAAATCTCATGTGTAAATTCATGGATCTCCCACAGGTTGTTCTCGCCGCATTCTGTGATAGGGCCGGGAATGAATGCCTTCCTATAGCGTAGCCTTATGTATGCTGGTTCCGGCATATACTGTTATTCCTCATCAGTTTCGGTAGTGATTTCAATCTGTCGGCTTTCCCAAGCACTGAAAACTGCCCGATAGCGAATAACCTGACCGTTTACTGTAACGATATCATTGGGCACGTTAAACAGCACCCTTTACCGTCAATGCACCAATTGTTGAAATAGATTTCCTTTATGCGCATGTCGTACTTTTTTATCATTATTTTGAACGATTTCCAAAAATCTTGTGCCCCTGATGGTATGGATGTGAGAATATCCGGTATAGGCGCGATACCCATATCTGGATTCAGGAGGCTGCATCCTTTGGGCGTATTGATAAGTTGTTACAGATTATTTTTTATCGAATGTACTAATTTCGCATTCTCGGCATTTTGTCTGACGGTAAACTTCAATGGTATAGATGTCTCTAATGTGGACTGTGTCTACATCCAGGCTGCCTTGCTCTGGACAAAGGAGATAAATGACAATCAGTCTTCTTCTAATCTCACTTATCTGACAGCTTAGATGCTTTAAAGCTTCACTCTATGCCTCTCCAGGAAGCCTCTGCCAGAAGATTCTGTTTTTCCCTGGAAGCTTCCCGGTTATGCATACTCTCCGGATGGGCACTGGTAAGCTCTAAGAGCCGTTCCCACGATTGAAGTGCCACTTTCAGGTTTTCTGAAGTAGGATCATTTCTGAAAATGGCAGTCAGACTTCTGGATCGGTATAACTGTATTTCCCGTCCTAATATCCTTTTATCCAGAAACTCGGATGGGTATGATTCTGCATTGAAAAGATTGTCCAGAGTGTTTGAATATTCTTTTCTGCCGAAAAAATACCTGGCTTTGTGGAAAAAATATTCTCCGTCGGCTACTTCTTTGGATGATAGCAGTGCTCCCAGCTCTTCACCACTTCTGCCAAGAGCTCTTAACTTGTACATAAACACTTCTTTTGAGTCAGCCAGTTGAGGCGGCAGATTCTCAATAAGTTTAAGCATCTCATCATAGTTACGGGAAGCCCACTCTTTGCGTAAGCTGTTCATGAGGTCAGCCTGATCACTGCTGATCTCCGGCGCATAAAACTGAGAAGGTGCAGTACTCAATTTGTTAATATCTTTTTCTGTTTTTTGAAAACCGGATTTTTTCAGGGATGGTCCGGCGGGAAGCAGCGAGGCGGATTTATGAGAGTCCAGCCAGTCTTTAAAGGGACCAGAAGGGAGCATGGGACTGACTTTATTGATAAGTGATGCAGATAGACGCCCTTTTCCATTAATAGTAGAGTTGCTTATCAGTAAGATTGCAGCCAGCAATGCTACAACCAGTCCACCGGTATAAAGAAGTGCAGTGTGAGTCAGAATAGTAGGGCGGGGGAGCACAAATGGTTCGTTGTGCTTTCGCTGATTAACATACAACTGGATGGCGCTTTCCGGAGTAAGTGTAGTCAGTTTGACATGCATCTTTTCCAGTTGTTTTCTGACACTTAGTGCATCCGATGGCCTGGTTTCTTTATCATAAGAGAGACATTGCTCAATCAGTTCAATAAAGGGTTGAGGAAGTGATCTGTGTGCTTTTTTAAGATTGACATGGATGTTTTCCCGACGAAGCCGCATCACCTCTTCATGGACTGTACCGGGAAATGCCTTTGAACCCGATGCCAGCTCATACAGAATGCATCCAACAGAGAAAAGATCAGACCGCTCATCGGGATTGCTGCTGCCAAGCAGAATCTCAGGTGGGCTGTATTGGGGAGAACCCACTTTGGATGGAAAATTACCCTGCTTTGCATTATCAAGTGGGGTAGAAAGGCCGAAATCCATTATTTTTAAAGTTCCTGAGAGAGACAGTATTATGTTTGAGGGCTTAAGGTCCAAATGAAGAAGTCCCTTGTGCTCGGTCTTCTCCAGTTGAAATTTGCAGGCGTGCAGATACTCCAGTGCTTTACAGATCATTATCCCTGCTGCGGTGCATAATCCAAGAGGAAGGGGCCCGAATTGGGAAACTATCTCATGAAGGGTATAGCCACTTATCTTTTCCATTTCAATAAATGGAAGTTTTTGCCACTGTCCCAGACTATGAACTATGGCAATATTAGGGTGATTCAGTTGTACTCCAATACTGAATTCCTTTATAAAATGATCGTAACTTGCCCGGGTATTCGTTGGTTTTAGTAACTTAACGGCTCTTTGTATCCCTAATTGTTTGTTGCAGATTTCATATAAAATTGCAGTTCCACCCTCACCTAATATTCCAGTGATAATACCTGAACCTAAAAGTGTTGGTTGTTTTCCATCTGGCAGTACCGGTGTTTTTTGGCCGGATGAACTTTCCTGAAGACCGGAGGTTTCAATTTCCGCAGTTTGCATATAATCTCTTTCCCGTTGGGACTGCTTGTTGGTTGTTTCCTGCAATATGCGTGCCGTTATGCGGCCCAGGGTGCGTTTCAGAAAATGACCCGGAGCAGTTTCCATAAATACCTCTATAATAAGATAGCTGTAATCGGGATAACAAACACAATGTTTCGTCTATCCAGTTATAATACATTTGATTTTATCGGATTGTCGAGAAACAGATCCTTTTCTCAAGGGCAGAAATCAATTAATACTGTGATTAAATATAAATTTGAGCCTGATAAAGTAACAGTGTTAAGCTCCCCTTTAAAATAACAGCCGCAACCGATCTAAAAAAACTTATTTTCTACTGAGTGTCTGTCCGAATGCGCCTTTTTCCTGCGACTTGCTGCGGAAACGGGCTTATCAGCAGTAAGTCTGTTTGTTAGATGGCAACTGCTTTGACTTCCTTTCAGCTCAGCTTATCCTCGCGCTGCGTCTCGAAGAATAGGATAGTTTGCGGATAGACACCGTTTAATTTTTACCATTTTCCTGAAAAAAGGATAACTGCTTATGAACAATAAAGTTCGGGTTCGCTTTGCACCTTCACCTACCGGCTATCTTCATGTGGGTGGTGCCAGAAGTGCTCTTTTTAATTTTCTTTTTGCACGTCGATATAATGGAACATTTATTCTGAGGATAGAAGATACCGATCAGAGCCGTTTTGTGCAGGATGCTCTCCAGGAAATATTTGACAGCTTAAAATGGCTTGGACTCCAGTGGGATGAAGGACCGCAGGTCGGAGGAGAGTATGGCCCCTACGTTCAGTCACAACGTATTGAAATATATCAAAATCATGCAAAAATGCTTCTGGAGAGCGGACATGCATACCGCTGTTTCTGCACCTCTGAACGGCTTGCTCAACTACGTGCCGAACAGGAAAAAACAAAGCAGCCTGTGGGCTATGACCGATGTTGCAGAAATCTTACCCGGGAGCAAATAGACAAAAACCTGGCTGATGGTATCCCCTATGTTATACGTTTTAAAGTACCTCAAGGAAGAACAGTTGTTTTTGAGGATAAGATCAGGGGAATGATCCAGTATAACAGCGATATCCTCGATGATCTGGTTCTGATTAAATCCGATGGCTTTCCCACATACCACATGGCTTCTGTTGTCGATGACCACCTTATGGAGATTACCCATGTGCTGCGTGGTGATGAATGGATCGCCTCCACTCCCAGACATGTACTTATCTATGAAGCATTTGGATGGACACCACCGACTTTCGCACATCTGCCGGTAATCCTCTCTCCGGATGGGGGAAAACTCTCCAAGCGCAAAGGTGCGGCTTCGGTCATGGATTACAAAAGAGCCGGCTTTCTTCCTGAAGCGCTCTTTAATTTTCTGGCATTACTGGGATGGGCACCTGGAGATTCACGGGAAAAAATGTCTGTCAATGAGTTGATCGAAAGCTTTGCTCTGGAACAGGTCTCTCCAAAGGCTTCTGTTTTTGATGAAAAGAAACTGGAGTGGATGAACGGGCTCTATCTTGCAGAACGCTCTTCGGAATCCCTCTCCTCTGAGATCGTTCCATTTTTCAAGGAAAAAAAATGGATAGATCCCCAATCTTCAGATAAAGATCCTTATATACTGAGGATTATCGATCTGATGAAAGTCAGATCAAAAAGAGTAACCGACATGGCAGAGAGCTGCATTTACTTTTTTAAAGACCCCATAAATTATGAAGAAAAAGCCCTTAAAAAATACTTTACTTCTAATGCTGCAGAAATCCTTGCTGTAATTCAGGACAATCTGAGTGGTCTGGAAGATTTTACATCTCAAAATATCGAAAAGAAATTTCATGAGATTTCTGAAAAATCAAACATCGCATCCGGAAAACTGATTCATCCTACTCGTTTGGCGGTAAGTGGCGTAAGCTTTGGCCCCGGGCTCTTTGAGCTGCTGGAAGTTCTTGGTAAAGAAACCGTTATCAGACGTATAATAACTGCCATCAATTTTATCAGAGGAAATATGAAAAATGATTAAACACATTGTCATGTGGAAATTAGTTGATGCTTATGAGGGAAAGAACAAAAGTGAAATAGCTGAAATCATCAAAGACAGTATCGAGGCCCTTAAAGCTGTAATACCTCAATTAAAGGAGGTTGAAGTAGGAATTAATTTCAACCGTTCAGATGCAGCTTTTGATCTTTGTCTCTATTCGGTTTTTGATTCCAGAGAGGATCTTGAGATCTACCAGCGTCATCCCCATCACCTGAAAGCTGCTGAATTTATCGCCAAAGTAAAAACACAGAGAGTCGTTTGCGACTATGAAATGTAAGATCTGAGCTCAGAGTTTAATACGTGTACTTTTAATCTGAAATGTTAATCATACATTAACCAAACATAAATGGAGTTTTTATGGAGAATTCCTCTGCGGAAAACTGGTCTGATGATAACAAGAAAGAAGCGGAAGAGGGTAATGTTCCGGTTGCAAACTTTATAAGGGATATAATCCGTGAGGATTTAAAGAAGGGCAAATGGAAAAAGGTGGTTACCCGTTTTCCTCCCGAACCTAACGGGTATTTACATATTGGACATGCCAAAGCTATTTGTATCGATTTTGGTATGGCCCTGGAGCATGGTGGCGAGTGTCATCTGCGGTTTGATGATACCAATCCTGCAAAAGAGGAACAGGAATATATCAGAGCAATAGAAGAGGATATAAAATGGCTTGGGTTTGACTGGGGAGATCATCTTTACTATGCATCGGATTATTTCGAACAGATGTATCAGTGGGCAGTCAAGCTCATTAAGGCCGGGAAAGCTTATGTTGATGATCTTAGTGCTGATCAGATTCGGGAGTATCGTGGCACACTGACCCAGCCTGGAAAAGAAAGTCCCTATCGCAACCGTTCTGTAGAGGAGAATCTTGACCTTTTTCAGAGAATGAGAGATGGTGAGTTTGAGGATGGCTCCAGAGTGCTCAGAGCAAAGATTGACATGTCCCATCCAAACATGAATATGCGGGATCCAGTTATGTACAGAATCCTTAAGGTCGCTCATCACCGGACCGGCACCACCTGGAAAATCTATCCCATGTACGACTGGGCTCATGGCCTGGAGGATTCAATAGAGGGAGTGACCCATTCTCTGTGTTCGCTTGAATTTGAAGACCATCGCCCGCTTTACGACTGGTTTTTAGATCAGCTTGGAATTCATCATCCACAGCAGATAGAGTTCGCCCGCCTTAACCTTACCTATACCGTGATGAGCAAACGTAAATTGCTCGAACTGGTCAGAAATAATTATGTCAATGGATGGGATGATCCCAGAATGCCCACTCTGTCCGGTTTACGGAGAAAAGGATACACACCCGAAGCAATAAGAAATTTCTGCGAACGTATAGGAGTGGCTAAGCGCGACAGCATAGTCGATATTGCGCTTCTGGAGCATTGTCTGAGAGAGGACCTCAATAAAAGGGCCAAAAGGGTCATGGCTGTACTTGATCCTGTCAAAGTAATCATTGACAATTACCCTGAAGGACAGACCGAGGAACTGGAAGCTGTGAACAACCCGGAGGATCCCTCCATGGGTACCCGTAAAGTGACTTTCTCCAGAGAATTATACATTGAAAGAAACGATTTTATGGAGGAGCCTCCCAAAAAATTCTATCGTCTGGCTCCCGGACGCGAAGTGCGGCTCAGGTATGCTTATTATATTACCTGTGTGAGCGTGGTCAAAGATCCGGTCACCTCAGAAATAACTGAACTGCACTGCACATACGATCCTGCCACCCGTGGTGGTTCATCACCCGATGGCCGCTCTCCCAAAGCCACGATTCACTGGGTGTCGGTAAACCATTGTGTGGAAGGTGAAACAAGAGTTTACAATCAGCTCTTCAGCAAAGAGGATCCCAATGATGCTCCCGATGGCAATTATCTTTTAAACATCAATAAGGATTCACTGAGAGTGATTAAAAACTGTAAATTTGAACCATCATTAAAAAATGTCAATGCAGGAGAGCGCTTTCAGTTTGAGAGAATAGGCTACTTCTGTGCTGATCCGGATACTCAGGCCGGAAAACCGGTGTTTAACCGTACCGTGTCGCTTAAAGATGAATGGGCCAGAATCAGCAAAAGGGCTGGTTGATCTCCCAACATTAATTTGATTTAAATCAGTAAGCTCTGCAACAGAGCTTACTGAGACATAACTAACTTTCAGATCAGGGTGATATGATCGGAAATTACCCGGTTCACGGGCACCCTGTTTGTCGCGGCAATCCCAGGTTACCGTATATCTTCCTCCGGGCAGATACTTATTTCCCAGGCATCAAGAACACAGAATGAAGGTGTGCCTGAAAGAAAAATGGTATTTCCAAGATGAAATAGTATTGTACGCCAGGCATTTGTTTTCACCTTTATTGGTACCCATGCCAAAATAGCTTTTAGTACCAGTTGGTGCCTCTCCGTTATCACCTGACAATTATGGGTTTCGGGTCTGGTGACAGAGATCACATAGTACTGTGGATCGACAAATGGAGAGAATATCTAGATGGTTCTTGTGGAAATAAAATCGGGTTTCCAGATTGTACGATCCACTTTGGGGATATCTGAATTATCCAGATCAATCAAGGTAACATCTTTATACCCATTTATCAGGTTATTATAGCCAGACTGTGAATAACTCCTCCAATCCCGGGCCTGCTGCAAACCCCCCGATAATGACAGGATCAGAGGTCATGGAGCGAAGAAATTCAAGGAGTGCACTGACTCAGGAGTACCAATCAAAGTGTTGCCACCCCTGACCAGATTGGGTTTTATAAAGATCTTTTCACCTTTGATACCTTCCTTTATCGTATTTCTCCATGGTTCGAGCACATTAAGTATCAGCTCCCTGTGGTTACCATTCTGAGATGAACCTGCTTTTTTCCCTGTCTGGGTGGTACTGCTGCAAATGCGTTTCTGCTGATACCTGCTCCTGCCATAATCGCTGCAGCACCGGTTCCGGATATTCGTAGAAATGAACGCCTGTCTAAACTCATAATGCTCATGAAACACTGAATTGAAATGGTAGCATATTGGGATATGTACAAAATTTGGCAGATGCTGTGAAAAGTTTATGAAATGGCTGGTTTATTAAAAGGAGGAATATCAGATATTTTTCCATGCTCCTGGAGTTGTCTGTCTATTCCGATTATCTCTTATTTTTTTGTGTATGTTTTCCCTGGAAATGTTAAGTCAAAAAAAAGAGATAAGATAGGGGAGAGCAAATTCTTTTGTTGCCATAGGCTATAACCTTTAATTAAATTATAGCACTTCATTGAAAACACGGGGTTGTAGCTCAGCTGGGAGAGCATCAGGCTGGCAGTCTGAGGGTCAGGGGTTCGATCCCCCTCAACTCCATTTAAATATTAAAGGCCGAAAGAAATTTCGGCCTTTTTTTGTTGTTTAACATTAATTCACGGAAGAGTGCCTTCCTGGCACTGAATAAGGAAATATAAAAATATTATTGTTAGGAAAGATAAAATAAACCAAAGAACCTAAAAGGATTTAATCGGATAACAAAGTAAATAAGATTTCCGGATATTATTAACAGAAACGATACCATCCGGAAAAATTGATCATAGGATACAAGGATGAGTTTTAGGGGTGAACGATAGTGAACCCCATAGGCAAAATGTTTGAAAATGGGATCCGCCCCAATAACTGGCGATGAGCGCTTTCGCCCGCTCCGCGATCCATGGCTAAGATCGAATTAACATCAAACAACAAACCCAGACGGCAATTCAACTGTAAAACACTGGGTACAATGCATTACAGTTGCACTGCAGCCGTAGGCTGACCGTTGCTACGGATCTTATCAAATATTATTAAACCTTATAGTCGAAATAATTACAGTCATACAGACGGGGGAAGAGTGAAATAAAAAACGGCCCCATTGTCTACTTCTGATTTTGCCCAGATTTTGCCACCATGTTTTACGATAATCCTCTTGACTATCGAAAGTCCGATACCGGTACCAGGAAATTCACTGTCGGAATGAAGCCGCTTGAATGGCTCAAAGAGCCTGGAACAATTAGCCATATCAAAACCGCTTCCATTGTCTTTGATAAAGAAAACTTTTGCTTCTTTTCCATTTTGAGATCCAAAATAGATCTGTGAAACCTCTTTTCTGGAGCTGAATTTCCAGGCGTTGCCCAGAAGATTGATCAGGACAATTCTGATAAGGTCGGGATCTGCTTTAGTTAACAATTCTTTTTCTATTATTACTTCTGCTTTACGGTCTGGTTCTTTTGATTTAAAATCATCGATGATTGAATGTGCGATTTGGCTCAGGTTCACCTCATGGGGGTTTATTTCATGGATGGCAACTTTTGAAAGACTGAGCATATCTTCTATTAATTTGTTCATCTTTTCTGTGCTGGAATTGATCCTTTCAAGCAATAATTGAGCTTCTTTATCAAGTTCTGCCTTGTGATCCTCCAATAAAATATCACTGAAACCTCTTATGGCCCGCAATGGCGCCTTAAGATCATGGGCTGCGGAATAGGAGAAAGATTCAAGCTCCCTGTTTGAATAAGCCAGCTCATCCGAAACCCGCTGGTAATGTTTTCTGGTCTGAATCAATTTGTTTATAATTATCGTAAAAAGGACAAACACAAAAAATCCGGTTATCCGGTTAATGGCTGATATTATATGGATGTTTTCAAAAGAGATATTGGTCGAAGTGAACAGATGCCCGATTACTAATGCCACTGCAGATAATGAGAGCATTAAATAGGTTGCTGTCTGGTTTTCGGTGGGATAGATAATAAGTAATGGAAGTATATAGAATAACCAGTGAGTATAGATCATTTGGGAAAAGATATCAGTGAGCAGAACAACTGCGAAAGTACACAACGAAAGAATGATCAGTACTATCTGATTCGGTTTTCTGATCTTCATTTTTCTATTTGGGTTAGCTGCTTATTTTTCAGGGAACACCAGTACTTCATTGGATACCAGTATAAAACAAGCAATTACTTGCCCAAAAACAGGATCAGATTTTCTGAAATGGTGAATTGGATTGTCTTTTATAAAGATTTAATTGGTCTATCCCAATGAGCAGAGCCTATTGTGGTGGCACTTTCCTCATCTCGCCAATTTTCTCAGACTCCAGATATAGCGTATCAGGGCAGATATCTTCTTTGTTTGGCCATACAACCGTGCCGGCACAGACTTTCACCTTATTGAAATAAGAGTATTCTCTGAGTCCGCTGAATATTTCAAACTGAAGCAATGATGAACAATCATATATTCCCATTTCTCCATTAGAAAATGACAGTAGTAACCTGTAACCATCAAGCGGCAACGCATTTACGACTCTGGGGTTCATATTTTCCAACCTTGCTTTAAGACTTTTGCAAATTACTTTGCTGCTTTTTTTTTTTTCAGGATTAGCAAATGATACCTGTACGGATTGAATTTATTGATGATAAAGTTAATTATAAGTTACTTCGTTACATTCCTCCTTCCATTCATTGTTACCCATGCACTGCGACAGATAAAACAGTGCATCGTTCAATGATTTAAGATCGCATTGGAGAAACCGGATATTTTCGGGAATCGTTCTGAATATCGTATTTTCAATGCTTCTAATCAGATGGAAAATGTTTTCACCTGGATGTTCACTTTCGTACTGCAGTTTTTGTTTGCGCAGTTTCTCTCTGTCAGACTCCAGTTTATCTATCTCTTTTACAATTTTATTTCTCTCTCTGATCAATACACTTACCGCATATTCCAGCCTCATTTGAGTACCTCCAGAAATTAAAACCGCAAAAACATAAAGTGCTATCTTAGCGCGATCATACGTTTCTGCCTGCCAAATATGTATGCTGCAAACTATGCAAATAATTACATAATATCAATATTCACCGGGATTTTCCATAGTGTTGCCTATTTTTGTCAATACTTTTAATGAAGTTAGCAAATCTGGCCGTGTGAGGGATTTAACTGAATATACCAGAAAGGCAAAGGATCTTTTCGCGGAATCAGGGGTTATCCGGGCAGGGATAAATAAAAAAAGCTTCGGATACCCGAAGCTTTTTTTATACAAAATTGAATTTTCAGAGCAGATCAGTCTTCAATGGCAAAAGCCAATGTCTTTTCAGAAACCATTCCTACGTTGTCCTGTGCACGAATACGCACTGTGTATTTGTCTTTTTTATCGAAACGAATAGGCTTTTCATATTTATCCTCGCGTTTACCATCGATCGAGTACCAGATTCCTGCGACTCCGGAAGCATTATCTGTTGCCTGAAGGAACAATGTGGTGGATTTCTGGAAACGTGAGACAGTGGTGTCACCCGAAACCGAAAGTCTGGGGCTGCTGAATGTTTCTGTAAGAACCGGAGGTGTATTATCAACCATTACCGGTATCATCTGAATCTCTTCCTGATTGTTCACCTTATCGATTCCACGGAATTTAAGGATGTAGGAGCCTTCCTTGGCGATAGAGAAAGGTTCTACATAGTTGTTGGGTTTATCTCCCTCAAAAGAGTAATGAATTGCCTTGACACCGGAAAGATCATCCTGTGAAGAAATGTTGATTTTAGTCTGAGCTGTAATGCAGACAATGTAATTGTTTTTATACATCGGGCCATTGAAGGAATAGTTGCTCTGAGGGGGTTTGGAATCAAGAGTAACAGAGAGACTTGTTACCGGGCTGGTATTTCCCAGTTTGTCCATGGCCTTGACTGCTATAAGGTGCTTTCCTGGGTTTGTGGAGACCGGTACTGGGCTTTTATAAGGAATAAAGGTGGCGTTATTGATACTGTACTCGATGGAACTTACTTCAGTGTGTGCATCTTTGGCATCAACCTTTACCAGTGTTCTGGGAGAGATTATAAGCTGACCCTTTTTGAACTCAAAAAGATCACCTTCAAAGGAAACATTGGCAACAGGGGAAACATTATCTATCACAAATGAAAAGGATTTGGGGGCTTCCTGATTACCTACATTATCCACTGAGTAGAAGGAGATCTGATACTCTCCATCCTGGAAGTTTCTGAGGCTGATGGCTGTTTTATAAAGATCAAATTTATCATCGTTTTTCATGCGATAAAAGGTTTCTTTTACACCTGAAAGTGAGTCATAACTGATAAGTGAAATATTCTGCATCCTGCTCAGAGTGACTTTGCCATCCTTTGAGGTGTATGAATTGGCAATATTTACCCTGGTTACAGGGGCTGAAAGGTCGATAGTAAAACTGGTGGTCTGTGGAACACTTACATTTCCAACGTTATCCACTGCATAGAATGAGATGTCATAAGCCATTTCTGCAGTAAAAGAGAGAGCGTTTTTGTAGGGCTGATAAGGTGCACCATTTATGGAGGTGTAGATTTGATCCAAGCCAGACATCTTATCCTGAGCAGTTAATTCCAGTGTTAAACCTTTACCATAGAAGGTATTGGTGCCGGCGACATATTTCGGAATATCCTGGAATTTTACCTCAGCCTTGGGGGCATCTCCATCGGAGTAGAAACGCAATGCGTGCTTTTCTCCAGTAACCATATTATACCAGCGCAGGGCCTGTTTCCCACTTACATCCAGACGGATCCCTTTATCTCCCAGATTGCTGCCATCCAGGCGGGTTCCGGAATCGGTTTTCACGGAATCGATCTCATCGGAGAGCAGATAGGATTTTGCAGTGCTGTCAGCAGATTCTGCTATTCTGACCCAAAATGGTTTTCCCAGTGGCCAGTAAAGCTTCTTCGAACTATTATCTACATATACTTTCTGAGGATGATCCAGGACTGCGGCTTTTTTTACAGGTTCCTTAGCTGATGAATGCACGATCAGGGCACTTGTAATCAGTAGGAAAATGTGTGCATGTTTATTCATGATACCTCCTGTCTGCACAAAAAACTGAAGTGATTAAAATTCGATATTCTAAAGAGTTGATAGTGTTCAAGTGTTTAAATCCAAGGGAAAAAATTGTGTAGAAAAATAGCCGCTTTGATGAAAATTGATTATATCCAGTTTCGGAATTACCGAATATCGACCGCATGGAATAAACGATTGACCCGATTTCACTTTAACGCATAACTGAGAAACCCGGAACGTACATGGTATAAATTAATTTCTTTAACCCTATAATGGCTTAAAAATCGTAATTTAAATTGTATTTAAACCAATCGAGAATTTAAAATACGCACTGTTCGCTCAACATTTTAAACCTTATTGAAAACTTTCGATGAATCCTTTTATCTTCGTATTTCTGGATGGTTTCGGACTAGGTGATGCAACACTATCTAACCCCATATTCAGCAGTGGAATTACCGTTTTTGAAGAGATTGCAGGGAACAAATTGTTAAAGGGGATCGATGTGTTCAAATCAGGGGTGCTTTTTAAAGGAATCGATGCTACTTTAGGGGTGGATGGATTGCCGCAAAGTGCCACCGGACAAACCGCTTTATTCACCGGTAAAAATGCTCCGGAAATTCTTGGATTTCATCTTCCCGCATTTCCCGACAAAAAGCTGATCGAACTGATAGGAATGCATAACATATTGAAAAAGCTCAATGATGCCGGATACCGTTCAACTTTTGCCAATGCGTATTCCGATAACTACTTTGAACGGGTAAAACTTAGAAAAAACATGCATAGTGTAACTACTCACTGTATGCTCAGCGCCGGGCTAAGGCTGCGAAAAGAAAAAGATCTCATGGAAAACAACGCTGTTTATTGGGACATAATCCGGGAGCACTTCCAAATAAACTACAATCCCCAGGTAACAATAATAGATCCTTTCTGTGCAGGCGAACATTTGGCCCAGATTTCCAGATCTCATGAATTTGTACTCTTTGAATGTTTTGCCACAGATTTGGCAGGGCATAGCTGTGACGATCAAAGGGCAAAAAAGATTCTTGGGACACTGGATTCTTTTTTTCGCGGAATCCTGAAAACTAAAGACAGCTCAACAAACCTTTTAATATGCAGTGATCATGGCAATATCGAGGATCTCAGAGTTAAATCCCACACTACAAATCAGGTGCCTTTGATTGTTATCGGTCCTGATGCTCAGCATTTCTGTTCTGTTGAAAGAATCGATCAGGTGACTCCTCAGATACTTGCTCTTTTTGGTATTTAGCGTTCATCTTCAAATTTTGTTTGGCAAAGAATTTGCATAAATATGTATAATCAGAAATCAGCTTCGCCTGATATCGGTTTTTTATTCTGAAAAAACCGAATACTGTCGCAGAATCATAAAAATCATCACTTTAAGTTGATGATCATTTCTATAATTTATAAAAAAGGAGTAAAGATGAATGAGTTTAACTCAGCACAACTGAAACCGCCTCAGCTCCGTATATATGTTCCAATGTCAGCATCATACTATGGAGAAGAGCAAATCGCGGTTACTATCTGCCTGGGTAAAAAACGTAACCAGAAGGAGAGAGAAATACCAGACTGGAGGTCAAAGGTTGCGTCTTCAGATGATGATTGTTCTTTTGAAATGACCTGATTTTTCTCTTTAGTTCCTCCTTAATAGTCGCACAGTAATTTTTTCTCATATTTCTGAAATTTCCGGATTAATCAAGCCAGGATATTGACAGCAAGAGTCTGATCAGGTCCGGCTTTTTTTGTTTTGGGGATAAAAAAGCGAGGAAAAAAAGATCCCCGGAAACCTTTTCTGATTTCCGGGGATCGTTCAGTCATTCTGAAGAAATGTCCAGAGTTTATTTGCTGACCATCTCGTCATTGTTTTCATTCTGAGTATTGTACTCCATGGAAGCGAGCTGTTTAAGCAGCTTGAATTTGGCAATGACATTTTTCTGTGCATTTTCGACGAGCTTTTTGGACGCTTCAGGATTTGCTCTCTGCAGTATCTTATAACGGTTTTCATTATAAACATAGTCAGAGAGGGCAATTGTTGGATCCTTGCTGTCGAGCTGCAGAGGGTTCTGCCCCTGTAAAGCCAGTTCAGGATTGTATCTGTATAATGGCCAGTGACCTGATTCTACTGCCAGTTTCTGTTCATTGTAACCCTGAATCATATTGATTCCATGTGCAATACAGTGGCTGTAGGCCAGAACCAGTGATGGTCCATCGTATGCTTCAGCTTCTTTGAGTGCTTTTACCAGCTGGTTCTGATTTGCACCCAGAGCGACTTTGGCCACGTAGATGTAACCATAGCTCATAGCAATCATACCCATATCTTTTTTGCCGATAGGCTTACCGCTTGCGGCGAATTTGGCAACTGCACCCATCGGAGTCGACTTGGATGACTGACCACCGGTGTTAGAGTAAACCTCGGTATCCAGAACAAGAATGTTTACATTTTTACCAGAAGCAAGAACATGATCAAGCCCACCATAACCGATATCGTAAGCCCATCCATCACCACCCAGAGCCCAGACCGATTTCTTTACCAGATAATCGATTACAGTCAGGAGCTCCCTGGCAGTGGGAGAGGAGATTTTAGCTAGTTCCTCTTTGGCTTTGGCTACCTTGGCACGCTGCATCTCAATCAGTTCCTGAGTGGACTGATCTGCAGAAATAATCATACTAAGGAGATTTTTCAGTTCTGTGCTGCAGCTTCCGTCGGCAATGATCTGCTGAGAAAGTTCCTTTGCGTATTCGTTAAATTTATCAACGGTAAGACGCATTCCCAGAGCGACTTCTGCATTGTCCTCGAAAAGTGAGTTATTCCAGGTCGGCCCTCTTCCATCATCCCGTTTTGTATATGGTGTGGTAGGAAGGTTTCCACCGTAGATCGATGAACAACCGGTTGCATTGGCGATGTAAAGCCTGTCACCAAAAAGCTGAGAGAGCAGTTTAACATAAGCTGTTTCTCCACATCCTGCACAGGCGCCGCTGAACTCGAAGAGTGGACGGATAAACTGGCTTCCCTTGACCGATTTGCTATCGTAATACTTAGGATCGGTATCAGGTATGGAAAGGAAAAAGTCCCAGTTTCTGGCTTCAGATTCCCGCAAAGGAGTCTGAGGCTGCATTACTATTGCATTGCCTTTGCCTTTTGTAGGACAGTTCTCTACGCAAGCTCCGCATCCGGTGCAGTCTTCAGGTGCAACCTGCAGAGTGTATTTCAGACCGGCAAGTTCCTTGCCTTTGGCATCGGTAGATTTGAAAGTGGCGGGTGCATTTTTCAGATATTTCGCATCGTAAGCTTTCGGTCTGATAGCCGCATGAGGACAAACCAGTGAGCAGCGATGACACTGAATACAGGTTTTTTCGTTCCATACCGGGATTTCCACTGCGATGTTGCGTTTTTCGTATTTTGTAGTGCCTGTAGGCCATACACCATCACATGGAATTTTGGATACTGGAAGCTGATCGCCTTCCTGTTTGATGATTTTTGCAGTAACTTCCTTTACAAAATCAGGAGCATCATCGGAAACAACTTTCAATTCGACGACCGGATTTGTAGGAGCTGCAGGGATAGTAACCTGCTGGATTCCTTCCAGAGCCTTATCGATAGAGGCGATGTTCATGTTGACAACAGCTTCACCTTTTTTGCTGTAGGTCTTTTTAACAGCATATTTAATGGCATCGATAGCAACCTTTTCGTCGATTACTTTACTGATATGGAAAAAGGCGGTTTGCATTATGGTATTGATACGTGCACCAAGACCGATTTTCTGTGCAATACCGATAGCATCGATGACATAGAATTTTGCTTTTTTATCGATAAGCTGCTTCTGGAAACGGCCGGGAAGCTTATCCCAGATTGTGTCCTTGTCATAAGGTGATTCAAGAAGGAAAATCCCGCCTTCCTTCAGATTATGAAGCATGTTGTATTTCTCCACGAAAGAGAAGTTGTGACATGCGATGAAATCTGCTGAACTGATCAGGTAAGGCTTACGGATAAAGTTCTTTCCGAAACGCAGATGGGAAGTGGTAACGGTTCCTGCCTTTTTGGAATCGTAGTAGAAAAATCCCTGGGTGTAGTTATCGGTTTTATCGGAAATGATTTTTATGCTGTTTTTGTTGGCACC
>CAYPMS010000070.1:0-18177 GCA_964411655.1 uncultured Fibrobacter sp. | reverse complement strand
TTTTCGGCAGAGGTCAGACATTCTTAACTAATTTAATATGGGCAATACTTACTTTACTATTGTTAGCAGAATTGCTATTATGGGAACGTCATCAGGACAAATAAAAAAACGGGATCTTCACCTCCTTAGAGTAGATTAAGAGAAGAACATCGCTTCCATTAATTACCTAAAAAGCTTAAAACCTACTTTTTACCTGGTTTACACCTTTTTTTGCTTTCCAAAATAAGTCGACATTATGATGTCAAGAAATTAAGTCTGCCTTGCCAAGTGAATCGCTTCCAGAAGGGGGAGATTTGGCCAACAAAAAACTGTGGACTCAGATTGTGTGAACAATAAGAGCCATCGTGTATAAGGAGCATCGGGGAACAAAATGATAAGGGTAAATATCGCAAGTTTTACTTCTCACTGGAAAAATCTTCCAGAAATGGTGTTCTGAAAAGATCCTGAGGTGATTTGGGAGATACTTTTATCGTTTTGCATCTTTCAGCGATCACTTCACCGGCAGGAGCATGCCTTCTCTTGTGGACAAATCTTGCTTCTGTATAATGAACCTCACAGAAGGAAGTGTGTTTAGCTTTTGAAAACCAGATTGCCAGAGCGGCTGCTTTCTTAAGGATGTCAGGTTGGGGATATGGTTTATCCTTGGGGCGTCGAATGATAACGTGAGAACCTGCATAACCAGCAACATGCAACCAGATATCGGATGGATGGGCAAAATGGATGCTTAATTCATCGTTCTGGGTATCTGATTTGCCGATAAAAAACTCCCAGCCATCGGTAATAAAATGGTGATATGGTACTTTTTTGTTGCCGGATTTTATCTTTTCGGAACTGAGCTGGATTTTACTGTTACTGGAGGTCAGTTCCTGTTCCAATCTATTTATAAGGATCTTCTGTTTTTCGATATCTTCTTTGTTTTGAAGAGAGGATTCGATCTCTTTATTCAGAGCAAGAAGTCTGTTTATCTGCTCTTTTGTGGCTTCTACTTTTTTTTCACTGATCTGCTCACCTCGTTTCGCTTTTTTAGCTTTTTTGTATAATAATTGAGCATTTTCATGGGCATTAAGTTTGGGGTTAACCGGGATCAGCTCTTCTTTTTGGGTATAAATGTTATAAACAGTGATTTTCGAATCTCTTTGAATGATCTTTTCCGGTGAGGCAAGGATGGAATCGGCAAGTTGTTTATACCACAAGTGTTTTGAAGCCTCTTTGAGTTCTTCCTGCTGTTTTTCGAGTTTTCGCTGCAGTTTTTGTACAGCGTGGTAAATAGTCTTCTGGAATTGTTCCAGGTTTGAGAGTTCCGGATTATGTTCCTGCATAGAGAAATGGTCCTATTGACGCTAATGTTGTTTGGTGGTAAAATTTATAATGTTTGAAGAAATGATCGCCAGTGGAAAACGGTTATGTCATGACTTCAGAAGCATCAGAAAGTAAGCAAGGTGGGGGAGGAAACAATGGTAAAAACACTGAATATGGCATGTCCGCACTGCAATCATATAGCAGAGTTATTTTTGAGCACAAATGCCTGTGTAATTGTTCTGAATTGTCCATCTTGTTTCTCACCTCTGATGTATTTTGAAAATAAGATATTTTTGCTCTCAAAAAAACAGGTTGATGCAATTAAAGGCACTACCCAAAATACCACTGTATTGAAGGTCTTAGATAGAATTGCCCATGCAGAACCGGTTACAGAGAACTTTGCGACTAATTCTTACAAAAAAACAGAAAATTCCACCCCATCGCCTGTTCGTTTGAATAATAATGAACATACACGGCAAAGAGATATTTCAGAAGACGATATTACAAATCTTAGAATAGAACTTGCACTTTGCAATGATGTTCAGGATTTCATAAATGCTGTCTGAGTGGTAAAAACACAAATCATGCCAATAGCTATGATTCATAATAGACTGGAATCGGTTATAATCCGTCTAATGCATGCGACAATTTTTGCAAAGCACTTCTTGACCTGCAAGTAATAAACAGCTGATATTATTTTAGCAGAAGATTCCTATAGAGCGATATTCTATCTACCTTCGATTTACAGGGGTTCGCAAAGCTTTGGCCATAGCACTTTGGGGCATACCCTGCTTGTTTTTCTATTGCAGTGAAATCGATATTCTGAGGAGTGCTACATGTTGATCACCAGAGTGTTGTGCAATTAAGTATTTTTTTGTGCTGTTTATTAGATTGGACACATTATGACTTTGAAAAATTTTTCCTGGGTTCTCCCTGGAAAGCTAGCAGGTTCAGATATTCCAGGAAGATCTTCTTCTGAGCCAGAGAGTGTACGCAGTGACTTGCAGGAAATGCGATCTGAGGGAATAGCATATCTGGTTTCACTGGAGAAGCCAAAGGGTCCAATCGATGACATTTGTGCAGAACTGGGAATACAATGGAACTATTTTCCGATTCAGGACTTCAAGGTTCCTGAAAATGGAGAACATTTTCTGACTCTTATAAAGCAAATTATCACCGCTTTTGAATCAGGTAAACCGGTGTGTGTTCATTGTCATGCAGGTGTTGGCAGGACTGGACTGGTTTTATCCTGTGTTTTGGGATATTTTTTTTCTCTGAAAGCATCCAACGCCATCGCTGCGGTAAGAAAGAATCGAGCTGCACTGGATACGCCTGAACAGGAAAATTTTGTAAAGGAATTTCTGAGGAGCTATGAGTACTGAGTTTGATATTCGAAGATTTCTTCTGGAAGAGGAAGAGAAGCTTAGTCCTTTTGCCAAAAAAAGCAGTGAGTCAGCTGGGAGAAGGTTTCCTCTAAAACGTGATCCTTTCAGACTCGAGTTTGCACGCGATGAAACCAGAATCTTGCATTCACCTCCTTTTCGACGTCTCAAACACAAGACTCAGGTTTTCCTGTCACCCAATAATGACCATATCTGCACCCGTATGGAACATGTACTGCATGTTTCCAGTATTGCGGCTGTAATCGGACGTTGCCTCAATCTCAATATAGACCTTATTAATGCAATTGCAAAAGGGCACGATCTTGGTCATCCACCGTACGGTCACGCAGGTGAGCGTGTTTTAGATAAAATTTTAAAGCAGAAGAACGTTAAAGAGGGCTTTAAACATGAAATACATGGCTTGCGAGTAGTTGACATGCTCACAAATCATGGTGCTGGTTTAAATCTTACTTACGAAGTCAGAGATGGAATAATTACTCATTGTGGAGAGTCTTTTGAGAGGATAATCACTCCGGATCGGACCAGAGATATTGAAAAAATAGGTTCTATCAATGATCGCTGCTTTTATCCGGCTACACTGGAGGGATGTCTTGTAAGGATGGTGGATAGAATCGCTTATCTGGGAAGGGATATGGAGGATGCCATCAAGGCAGGATTGATCCGGAAAACTGATATTCCTTCAGATATAGCCAAAAATTTAGGCACAGAAAATGGGAAAATCATTGGTATCTTTGTAAACGACACCATAGCAAACAGTCATAACAGGGATTCCATAGAGATGAGCGAGGAGGTGTTTCATTACATGTACCAGTTGAAGCAATTCAATTATCAGCACATCTATCAGCACCCGGAGGTGGAACGTAAATCCCATAAGGCTGCTCATCTGATTGAGCTTTTGTTTGCTGAACTGGAAAGTATTCTGGAAAAATCTGAGCGCGGTAAAAACAGTTCCTACATTCTGGCTCTCATAAAAGAGGCACCAGTAATGGAGGTGTTTTTCAACTTTATTAAAAACACAAATTATAATGATCAGACCCCTTCATATGTAATGGTAACCGATTTTATTGCTGGAATGACCGATACCTTTGCAGAGCGCACATTTATGCAGCTTTTTTCACCAGACAAGGTAATCTAAATATGTCATTTCATTCCGATAAGCACAGACATCATTCAGGAAGCATACTGACTGATCTATGGAACTCATTCTGGAATCCACCAGAGCAGATCTGCCCTAAATGTGGGTGTAAAGACACGGAGTATTACGATCCGTTCTTTTTTGCCCCTGTTCGTGTTTTAAAGAATAAAAGACGCATAAAGTGCAGTTCATGTGGATTTATCTGGCGACCGTCAAGAAGAAAGCAGTCTGTCTGGGATCGTTACAAATAGTATTACTTGCCCAAAAGAGAAACAAATACTACTCGACTAAAACCTTCTTGTTATTAACCAGACTCGATTCGTAAGCCGAAGCCAGCTTCTCGCGCACTTCCTGTTTAATTTTTTCCATTTCGTGAGTTTCTATCTGCCGTCTTATTTCGCAGTAGAGTTGAGAAATTGCTCTGTCGCGAATCAGTTTATGAGTTTCTGCAGGAAGTTTCTGATATTCAAGGGCAATAAGCTCCTCTTTTTTTATTCTGAATTTTGACAGATAAATTACAGGAAGCGAGATTCCGATAGTTAATAGCGCTATGGTCCAAAGAAGAAAGACTGTTGGGGGATTTTCCAGATCCATGATCGAAAAATTTTTTTTAGGATGGTTTTGTGCTGATACGTCGACAGATTCAGGTGAAATGTTGCTGTAGACCAGTTCCAGTTTTCCAAAATCCGGAATTGTAATTTTTGCGACTTGCAAAGGGGGATCAGATTGGTAAACAATTGTTTTGTCATAAAAAAGGGTAAATGGTGACGGATATTTTTCAGTTAATTCTCCCAGACAATATTTAAGGTCGATCAGTATCGCAAGAACTCCAGATGAAGAGGTATAAGGAGCTATAGGGTAGGTTTTTAAAAAACAAATATTAGAATTTACATTAAAAATTCCACCAATGTAAGGGGATTTTTTCTCCAGGGGAGTGTGAAACCAGATCCGGTTCTTAACATTTAAAGTTGTATCCGAAATATAACCACGGTTTATGTCATTTAGTACTTTTCCATTATGGCCTACTCTCAAAATACCATACAACTGGGGATTATTGTACAAAACATCTCTAAGCAGAGAATCGACAGCAGTTTTGGATCGGTTGTCAAACAGTGTGCCCTGAGAAAGAAATTCGCTTATTGAGTCTGCTTTTTTCAGATGTGAAATAAAAATGACAAATGCATTGTTTTTTTCAAATCCATTGATTGATACACACAGAACCAGAAGAGAAAAAGATGTGATTGTTTTTTTCATGATAACATCCTTTTCTGGAAGGTGACTAGATGTTGTGTCACAAATAAGTAAAATAAGTAAAATTATTACTATTATACAATTATTATTAAAAAGCTTTCAATATCTCTTTTAAACATAGCAAATAGAATGCACAAAAAGCTGTGTTTGGCAAGGTGACATTCTTCTGCAGAACGGGTTCATGGTCTCACAGCAAAACGCTTTACGAATAAATAGGACAGGAGCCATAAAACAAGTCGTTATTCGATGGCGACTGAAAATAGAATCAAAATAGGGTACCTGAATCAAGGCTTGACAGTTTTTAATCTGAATCCAATTTCTGCCATGATTGAATGAATTTGTGAGCAGATTGCATTTAGTGCTTTTTGGGCATGAAGAAGTTTTTGGCAGTCAGCACAGCTGAATGCTTCAAGGAATATCTGATCGGTGTCATGGAAGATTCTTTGAAGATCTGAAGGAAGGGTCCCCAGAAGCAGGTAACAGGGTGAGGAACGGAATTTCTGCAGAAACATTCTACACTTGAAATTAAATTCCCGGATTTCGCAATAGGTGCGGGTTATCTCTTTTAGCAGATTTTCTCTTTTTAATCTTTTACCCAGAGTTGTGGCAACCTGAAGGCAGATGCAGAAACTGAAAGCGGAAAATAAAGTTCCCATTAAGGTAATAAAGCATAGAAATGGAAGAATACTCATTTTTTTTTCTTTTTCCTCTGATCGTAATTAAAGCAATTGCATTACCATGGCACTTCGGTTGCTTTTAGTCTCTTAGCGGAGGAGGTGTGGATGTGGTTGAAATGGTTTCCCTGGCAATTCATAGTTAAACAGGTTGCCCGATCAAAAGGTTTTATTGATCCAATACTTCTACTTTCTCATTTCAATCGCTTTGCGCAGCCATCTGAGGTATGGGTACCGGTGGAGCTTTTGCGCGCAGGAACCGTTTTGCATGCAAGAGGTTTGATAAACAGCCAGGTAATTCAACATAATCTGGATTGGGTATGGCCTTACTGGGTAGAGCGTCAGTTTGATCCGGAAGACAAATCTTTTATTCCCAGGGCTTTCTCACTTACCCAGATTAATCTTACTCACCGGAATTGGACTGCTGTAGGGATACCTGGATATCAGGAATTGCCGGTAGTTGATCCTCGGGGGCTGGTGATGCCTTTTTTTGACAGCTGGTCTATTGACAGTTGGATAGCACTGCCAGATGGTGGACACCTCATTCCTTCCAGAGAGAAAAATGTACAGCAGAAAGTCCAGTGGACCGATTCTCTCTCTGTGATCACAAAGTCAGAAAATGATCAGATACAGTGGGAATCAGAAGTCAAAGTTGTTCTTGATAATGGTATACCTGTATGCAGGATCTATTTAAAAGCAAAAGCCACAACCGATGGATTTCTGCTTATCGCTTTACGCCCTTACAATCCCGAAGGTGTCAGCTTTATTCACAAAATAGAGCTGCTAAAAAAGGCTTATGGATGGTTTATCGATAGAAAATATCTGGTTTTTTTCGATGAAAAGCCTGAAAAGAACCGTTTTTCCCATTACCGGAAAGGAGATGTATATCATTGGATTTTTTCTCCTGTCCATGATAAACAGAGCGGGGTCCAATGTGAAGTGGGCATGGCAACTGCCCTGGCTGCATATTCCATCAAAGCCGGTGAGCAACGTTATACGGCGATCAGCATACCTCTTGAGAAAGGAAAAAAACTGCAGTCGATATATCCTCTGACCAAAACAGCTCATCAGGTTTGGCAGGAAGCATACGAGGGATGCTGTCAGATTCATATGCCTTATCGCAATTTTGAGTATCTCTACGAAGCCGCAATCAGAACCTTGCTTCTTCATACCCCCAGAGAATCCTATGCCGGTCCTTACACTTATAAGCGTTTCTGGTTCAGGGATGCTGCATTCACAGTAAAGGCTCTTCTGTGCACTGCAAAAACTAAAAGAGCCGCTGGTATAATTGACACTTTTTTTGAAAAGCAGAAATCAGATGGTTACTTTCTGTCTCAGGATGGGGAGTGGGATTCCAATGGCGAGGCTTTGTGGGCCATGCAGCAGTATTGCCTGTTCAGTGGCCAAAAGCCGCCAAATCGATGGAAAGACAGCGTAATGAGAGCTGCGGAGTGGATCATAAACAAAAGGGTGAAAACTGAAGATAAACTCATTTATAATGGTTTATTCCCATCTGGTTTCAGTGCAGAACATCTGGGCCCGAATGACTTTTATTTCTGGGATGATTTCTGGGGGGTAGCCGGATTGAATGCTGCCGCTTTTATGGCCAGACAATGGGAAGAGCATCAGAGGGCAGAAAACTTTGAGAGTGAATCAAAAGACTTCATGAGTGCAATTGTCAGTTGCCTGGAGAAAGTTGCCGGAAAAATGAGAAAACCAGTAATGCCTGCATCTCCTTACAGAAGGCCAGACAGCGGGGCTGTGGGATCATTGGCTGCGGGTTACCCGCTGCAGCTTTGGAATGAAAGAAATGAACGACTCTTGCTTACTGCAGATCACCTTTTCAAAAACTGCCTGATTAATAATGGCTTTTATCATGACATAAGTCATTCCGGAATTAATCCATATCTTACGTTGCATATAGCCCAGGTACTTATGCGTGCAGGAGATATCAGGTTCAGAACGCTCACCGAAGCGATTGCTGAAATGGCTTCACCAACCGGACAGTGGCCTGAGGCGATTCATCCCCGCTTGAAAAGTGGGTGTATGGGCGATGGACAGCATGTCTGGGCAGCATCCGAGTGGATTCTTATGGTGCGTAACAGTTTTCTAAGAGAAGAAAGGGATCGTAACACTCTTGTGTTGTGTTCCGGAATTTACAAGGAAATAACCGATTCTGCAGACACTATCAGATTCGGTCCTGCGCTCAGTTATTTCGGTTCTGTTTCAATTCAGATTACCAGAGAAAAAGGAAAGTTGAAAGTGCATTGGGATGGAAAATGGTACCAGGGTCAAAAACCGGAGATTGAGATTGCTTTTCCAGAAAAGACAGTGATTAAAGTCGAGCCAGGAAAACAGGTCTGTCATATTCCGGATTAAGACTCTTTTGGGAGCTGGCTAAACTGTTTCACCATACCTTTTTGCTGCTTTATTTATGCAGGAGGATATGTGAATATTTTAATGATAACCAATACCTATTTACCATTTATAGGTGGGGTAGAAAGATCGGTTAAAATATTTACTGAAGAGTATCGCAGGATGGGGCACAGGGTAATAATAGTAGCTCCCAGCTTTGAAAACATGCCCAAAGAGGAAATAGATGTTATCAGGGTGCCGGCATTGCAGAATTTCAATGGCACCGATTTCTCTGTACAGCTTCCTATTCCAGGAATCCTGCATAATGCATTAAAGGATTTTCATCCGGATATTGTGCATTCTCATCATCCGTTCTTAATGGGAGATTCGGCTCTGCGAATTGCTGCTCAGTTCAAGGTGCCTATCGTGTTCACTTTCCATACTTTTTATGAGCGTTATACTCATTATGTTCCTGGTGATTCGCCTGCACTGAAGCGCTTTGTGATAGCGTTGGCCACCGGATATGCCAACCTGTGTGATCATGTGTTTGCTCCCAGTAACAGTGTGGCAAATATGTTAACGAAACGGGGAGTCGACACACCGGTGGATGTTGTTCCTACTGGCATTGAACTCAATGAGTTTGCCATAGGTGACGGTCCTGGATTTCGCAAAGCAATGGGTATTCCTTCAAAGGCATTCGTAATAGGATTTGTCAGCAGGATAGCTCCCGAAAAAAATGTACGGTATCTTGGAGAGGTGGTATGCAGATTTCTTCTTAAAAATAGTAATACCTGTTTTTTAATGGTTGGCAAAGGTCCTTCAGAAAATTGTATTAGAGAAATTTTTCACAAATATGGCCTCTCTAATCGCTTTTTTCATCCCGGCGCCCTGGTTTCACAACCTTTGATTGATGCTTATCATGCGATGGATGTCTTTGTTTTTGCTTCAAGAACAGAGACTCAGGGTCTGGTGGTTACTGAAGCTTTGGCTGCAGGAGTACCAGTGGTAGCGGTGGATGGACCGGGGATAGGGGAGCTGGTCACCGATTACAGTAACGGAAGATTGCTTGATAATTACGATATAGAATCTTTTTGCAATGCACTTCTATGGGTTTACAGGTTAAATAACCGGGAAATTCGTGAGTTAAAGGATGCTGCAAGATTATCGGTGCTGTCGTATTCCAAAGATATCTGTGCTGCAAAAGCTCTGGATATCTATATGGCTTTGCAAACAAGAAATTATATGGTTCGTGATCACTTGGATAGCGCCTGGGAAAAAGCCAAAAGACTGATAAAAGCGGAATTTGAACTGCTGAAAAACATGAAACGAGCCACTGATGCAGCAATTAATGATAATGAATGAAAAAATTGTTTTCTGTTACAATAATCCTTCCTCCATAAAACCAGATAAGGAGTAAAACTGTGAGAGCTTTCTGGAATAAAAACGGAAAAACCGGTCTTATTGACCCTTCACCTGAGATTACAAAAGAAAGCCCTTCTGCAGATCAGATGGCTCAACCTGTCAGATTGACCCTGGAGGAGCTTTGCTGCAGATTCAATCCCGATAGTCTGGGTTTTGACACAACTGCCAACATTCCTGTAAAGCACTTTTCCATAGGTCAGGAAAGAGCAATAAAGGCTATAGAGTTTGGGCTGAAAATTAAGAGCAGAGGTTTTAATGTTTTTGTTTCTGGACTGGCCGGTACAGGCAAGAATAGCGCAATACTTCAGGAATTAAACTCAATTGCCAGATCTGAACCAGTTCCGGATGATATCTGCTATGTTTATAATTTCAAAAATCCTCAATCACCGAAAGTCCTCTATTTCCCTGCAGGTTCGGGTAAAAAGTTTAGAAATGGAATACAGGATTTACTTGGAAAAATTACAGAAGCCTATCAAATGTATCACCAGAAGGATTACAATCAGATTCCAATTGTAATAGATGGTTTGCTTAGA
The DNA here is from genome assembly GCA_964411655.1 of uncultured Fibrobacter sp. Taxonomy (GTDB): domain Bacteria; phylum Fibrobacterota; class Chitinivibrionia; order Chitinivibrionales; family Chitinispirillaceae; genus JAAYPC01. The sequence goes on along the minus strand of CAYPMS010000070.1, from coordinate 8,105 downwards.
GATTTATTGCAGAGGTTTAGCACTGTTGAAGGTTTGTCCGATTATCTTCAGGAATTAAAGGATGATTTTCTTAAAAACATAGGTAAATGCAGTGCTGGTGTTTCTCCCGAAAAATTCAGTTTTTTTGAGTCTCCTGAGAAATATGAAATAAATTTACTGGTTGATAACAGTGCGATGACCGGTGCACCTGTTGTAGTTGAGCATAATCCGTCATTTAGCAATCTTTTTGGATATATCCAGTACCGAGTAGAGAATTCTTGTGTAACTGCCGATCATCTCTGTTTACAACCTGGTTCTGTTCATCGGGCCAGAGGTGGATATCTGATAATAGAAGTAGAAGAGATACTGGGAGATTTGCATGCATGGAATGCGTTAAAGAAACTGCTGCGTCATGGAAATACAACTATTGAATACAGTCCTGAAAAAACACTTATGTTTCCAGGCGTATTCCTGAAACCTGAACCGTTATCTGTCGATTTAAAAGTAATTCTGACCGGAGATCCTGTATTTTATCAGACTCTTTACAATAACGATGATGAATTTGTGAGAATATTTAAAGTGAAGGCAGATTTTGCCGAGCAGTTGAGCAAAACCGATGAAATCATAAATGGGTTGGTTTGCTTTGTAGCCAGAATCTGCAATGAGGAAAATCTCAGGCATTGCGACAGAACGGCTGTTGCCAGGATTATCGATTACAGTTCTCGACTTGCTGAACACAAGCAGCGAATGAGTGCTCAGTTCGAAAAAATTGCAGATCTTCTGAGAGAGGCCAATTATCATGCATGTAAAAATGGAAGCCCTTATATCACCGCAGAGCATATAATATCGGCTTACGAAGCATTGAAATATAGATGCAGCACGATGGAAGAGAAAATATACAGCCTTATCGAGGACAGTACTCTTTATCTGGATACCACAGGATGGGAAATTGGTCAGGTAAACGGTGTATCTATAGTAAACAATGGAGATTATGTGTTCGGAGTGCCTTCAAGGATTACTGCCAGAACTTTTATCGGTGCAGGAAACATAATCAACATTGAGCGTGAAGCTGAAATGAGTGGTAAGATCCATGCTAAGGGAGTTCTGATACTCAGTGGTTATTTGGGACAGACTTATGCACAGGATAAACCTCTGGCCCTGTCTGCCAGCATCTGTTTTGAACAGCACTATGAAGAAATCGATGGTGACAGTGCTTCAAGTGCAGAACTATATTGTCTTATGTCCAGTCTTTCCGGTTTACCGCTTCGTCAGGACATTGCGGTTACCGGATCAGTTGACCAGAGAGGTATGATACAGCCTGTTGGAGGAATCAACACAAAAATCGAAGGATTTTATAAGGCATGCCAATTAAAAGGGCTAAGCGGTACCCAGGGAATGATTATTCCAAAGGATAATGTTAAAAATCTTATGCTTTGCGATGAAATTCTGGAGGCTGTCAGAAAGAACATGTTTCATATATATGCAGTTTCCACTATAGAACAGGGCTTGCAGATACTTACAGGTAAAGATCCGGGAAAAATCTCCAGAGATGGCTCTTTTCAACCTGATACTATCCATTTCCTAGTCAATCAGAAATTGCGTGATTATGCTTCTGTTGTGGCCAGTTACGAGAAGGAGAAAGACCAGTACCTTTAATGTTCAGAACAGATTGGATTGCAAAACGCTACCATCCCTTTAGACAGGAAAAGATGGACAAAAAGAATATAAATGAGGTTTAGTAATTTTGAGGTAAAAGATGTTTGTTGGCAAAATTTTCTTGGAGGAAGAACCCCATATTAGGATGATCAAGGGGAATTTCTTTCCGTCAATATCTGATATCATAATGCCGGGCAATTGAATTTGTAATTAAATAATTTGGGATGGTAGTGATTGTAAACCACAATTAATGTATTTTGCTGTATGGATATCAACAGAGTATCTTTATTCAGGAATGAGAGGTTTGAATTCTATATCCATGTTCCTATTATCTGGCAATCTATAGTAATTTCATGGACTCTGGCAACCGGTATTTTCCCCTATTATTATAAATATCTATCGCAGTTTGTTTACTGGTGGATGGGAGTGGCTGCAACCCTTGCATTGATAGTCAGCGTATTAACACGTGATATACTAAGACTTCTGATCTTAAATAGATTTGGTATTACAGTTACAAATCTGACACTGTTTCTCTTTGGTGGAGTCACAGAGTCTTTACCGGGATCAGATCAGCGAAAAGGAGAATTTTTTGCCGATCTAACCGGGCCGCTTATTTATTTGGGTATGGCTTTCTTTGTTCATTGTGTAATGATCATATGTCTGTCTCAGAAGCTGCCTATTGCGATCTTTGGAATTTTGGAATTTACCAGGATGATAAATGTAGCATTGGGTGTAATAAACATTTTCCCTCTTCTGGCTCTGGATGGTGGAAAAATTGTACTGTTCATTCTCAGTAAATTTTTTGTAAGCTTCGGGAAGGCTGTTTCTTTTTTGGCTGAAATAACAACTGTAGTTGCTTTATTGATTATGACTGCTGGAATATTTGTAAGCATAAAAGGGTATTTTCAGGGAGGATTATGGTGGTTCTTATTTGGTATGTATTTGCAGGAGGGAACCGGTCTTTTTCAGAGAAAAATTCTGATACAGGAAATATTAAAAAGGGAAACTGCAGAAAATGTCATGAGCAGAAATCCTGTGTCTGTGTCGCCAGGTCTTGCTGTTATGGATTTCGTACAAAATTATCTGTATAATTATCATTATAAAATATTTCCGGTCTTGGGTTGTGACTGTAGATTACAAGGGGTGTTGTTGTCCAGAAAGGTATTCGACATGACCAATCAGGAGTGGAAAGAGCACACTGTAGGTGAGATTTCGATATCGCAGATAACAGAGTTGGCAGTGGGTATAAACGATAACATTTTATCTATACTTACGCATATGCAGAAAACCAGTCAGAGTAGATTGGTAGTGATCGATGAAGAGAAACGACCAAAGGGTATAATTGTGCTCAAAGATATTTTCAAGTATCTGTCAGTAAAAATGAATCTTTAAAATCTGGAGTTAATGGATGTTTTTTACTGGTCAGGAAACAGGAAGCAGCCCTGTTTGTATAATGTTAACATTATCATCTTCTATATCTGATAAGTGTTTTTAAAATGTCTACAAAACCATTTAAAGTATGGCCTGGAAAGGCATATCCACTGGGAGCTACCTGGGATGGGGCGGGAGTCAATTTTGCACTGTTTTCTGAGAATGCAACTGGGGTGACCTTGTGTTTGTTTGATGATTGCAATGATGAAAAGGAGATCGCATCGATTGATATCAAAGAACAAACTGATCAGGTCTGGAGTGTATATCTGCCTCAGGCCAGACCCGGAATACGATATGGTTATAGGGTAAGGGGACCATACGAACCTTTACAGGGACACCGGTTTAATCCTGCAAAACTGCTTCTGGATCCATATGCCAAGGCAATCGATGGAACCATAAAATGGAATGACGCTCTTTTTGGATATGTGATCGGTGACAAAGGGGCTGACCTGACAAAAGATGAACGGGACAGTGCTCCGTTTCTGCCAAAATCAGTTGTAGTCGATCCTGCTTTCAGTTGGGGTGATGACAGCAGACCACAGATTCCATGGCACAAAACGGTAATCTACGAGCTGCATGTAAAAGGATTCACCGCATTGCATCCGGATGTTCCAAAGGAGCTGCGGGCAACTTATGCCGGACTTACACATCCATCGGTTATCGATTATTTCCATTCGCTGGGAATTACTGCTGTGGAACTGATGCCGGTGCATCAGTTTATTGATGATCGCATACTGATAGAGAAAAAACTCAGAAATTACTGGGGTTATAATTCAATTGGATTTTTTGCCCCTGATGCCAGGTATTCCGGCTCCGGTTCATTAGGACAGCAGGTTAATGAATTTAAGACAATGGTAAAGACATTGCACAGAGAGGGAATAGAGGTAATTTTAGATGTGGTGTATAATCATACTGCCGAAGGAAACCATCTTGGGCCTACTCTTTGTTTCAGAGGGATCGATAATCGCAGCTATTACAATTTGAGTCCTGAAAAAAGATATTACATGGATTACACTGGTTGCGGAAACACTCTGAATGTGACCCATCAGTATGTTTTACAATTAATTATGGACAGTTTGAGATACTGGGTTACAGAAATGCATGTAGATGGGTTTCGGTTTGATCTTGCAGCAACTTTGGCGCGAGAGCTTCACGATGTAAACAGGCTGGGTACTTTCTTTGCGGTTATTCATCAGGATCCAATTATCTCGCAGGTCAAACTTATTGCTGAACCATGGGATTTAGGACCTGGAGGCTATCTGGTAGGAAACTTCCCCATACTTTGGGCTGAATGGAATGGCAAATTCAGAGATACAGTGAGAAGGTTCTGGAAAAGTGACCCCGGGCAGGTTGGTGATCTTGCATACCGGATTACCGGCAGTTCCGATCTTTACGAAAGTGGAGGAAGAAGGCCTTACGCTAGCATAAATTTTGTTACCGCTCATGATGGGTTTACTTTAAACGATCTGGTGAGTTATAACCAAAAACATAATGAATCCAACAAAGAGGATAACAGGGATGGCAGTAACTATAATCTCTCCTGGAATTGCGGAGTAGAGGGGCCAACCAACGATGAAAACATCCTGAAGGTGCGGGAACGGCAGAAAAGAAATTTTCTGGCTTCACTTCTTCTCTCTCAGGGGGTACCAATGATTACTGCCGGTGATGAGTTTGGCAGAACTCAGGGAGGGAACAACAATGCATACTGTCAGGATAATGAGATCTCCTGGATAGATTGGGGCTTGGCAGAGAAAAACAAAGAGCTGCTTCAGTTCACTCGCTTTTTACTCAAATTTTTTCATGAACACCCCATTCTTCAGAGAAGGCGATTTTTCAATGGGCGAAATACCAGACAGATAGGAATTAAAGATTTGACATGGTTTCATCCTGATGGGCGCGAGATGACTGAGGTGGACTGGAATAATCCTCAGATTCGCTTTTTGGGATTAAGGCTGGCCGGTGATGCTATAGAGGAGATGGATGAACATGGAGAGCAGATTATAGATGATACTTTTCTTATTCTGCTCAATGGCCATTATGAACCTGTCAATTTTGTGCTGCCGGAGCTTCCCGCTTTTGAGCGCTGGAGACTTATCCTGGACACCAGAGAATCAAAAATTCCTCAGGTTCCTGTACCTTTTGAAGGGAAATCAGTTTTTAAAATGGAAAGTCGTTCTGTTGCCCTGTTTATTCTTCCTCATATCGAAGACAGAACGGAAAAGCAGATTAAAGTCATGGAAAGCACACTTCAGAAAATCAGGAAATTTCTTTTCCATTCTAAAATGAAACGGGTTTCTGATGAGAATCAGAAATGCGACTGTCGCTGAAATGTTTAATACTATGGCAGACCTGCTTGAAATAAAAGGGGAGAATCCTTTTAGAGTTCGGGCTTATCGCAATGCAGCGCACACTGTTTATAGTCTCTCAAGTGATGTATCTGAGCTTCTGGAAAACGGAGAGGATCTCTCCAGACTTCCTGGGATTGGTAAAGACCTGGCTTCTAAAATCGAACAGATAGTCATGACCGGGCAACTGGAAGTTCTTGAAGAACTAAAAAATGAAGTGCCTTTTGAGCTTATTTCTCTCATGCGAATTGCTGGTCTGGGTGGGAAAAGAATTAAAGCAATCAATAGCAGGTTGGGTATACAAAGTATTGAACAACTGGAAAAGGCTGCTCTGGAGCACAAAATATGCAAGCTTCCAGGTTTTGGAGAAAAAATTGAGAGAAGTATTCTTGATGGAATAAAGCAGCTCAGAGAAACCGGCATCAGGATGAAGCTTTATGATGCTGAGGAGATCGTCAATCGGATCCGAAAATTTCTAGAATTTCAAAAGGATATAGACAAGTTGATTGTGGCTGGTTCATTCCGCAGAAGAAGGGAAACCGTCCGTGATATAGACATCCTGATAACTACAGATTCGCCTCTGAAAGTAATCTCTTTGTTTCTTCAGTTTCCAGAAATTGACAAAATTGTGGCCAGAGGCGAGACCAGGTGTACTGTTATCTTGCAATCAGGAATGCAGGTAGATATCCGGGTGGTGTCAAAAGAGAGTTATGGTGCTGCACTTCATTACTTTACCGGTTCCAAGGCACATAACATAGGGATTCGGAAGATGGGAGTAAGACTGGGACTGAAGATAAATGAATATGGTATATGGAAAGAAGGGTCAAGGATTGCAGGTGAAAAGGAAGAAGATGTTTTCAGAGTGGTTGGACTCCCATTTATCCAACCCGAAATTAGAGAAGGCAAAGGAGAGCTGGAAGCCGCCAAAACTGGCAGACTTCCTCATCTTGTAGAATCTCATCAGATTCGTGGAGATCTTCATACCCATACTTTACGCACCGATGGCCATGCTACTTTAGAAGAGATGGTCGAAGCTGCCAGAGCCTTAGGTTATGAATATATTGCCATCACCGATCATTCACATCGTTTAGCTATGACTCATGGGCTTAACGAGAAAGATCTGGCCTGTCAGATCGATATTATCGATAAAGCAAATGAAAAATTAAAAGGATTCAGAATCCTTAAAGGAATAGAGGTAGATATTCTGGAAGATGGAACTTTGGATCTTGCAGACAGTATCCTTCAAAGATTGGATCTTACGGTTTGTTCTGTTCATTCCAAACTGAACCTGAGTAGAAAACAGCAGACCCAGAGGATTTTACGGGCAATGGAAAATCCTTACTTTACCATTCTGGCTCATCCTACCGGGAGACTTATTAACAGAAGAGCTCCCATTGAAATTGACATGGAAAAGATTCTTATCAGAGCCAGAGAACTTCAGCGTGTGGTGGAAATAAATAGTCACCCGGACAGACTCGATATGAATGATGAACATTGTCGCATGGCAAAGGAGCTGGGAGTGAAAGTGTCAATCAACACCGATGCCCATAGCATAAGTGATCTGAATTTCATCCATTTCGGAGTGGATCAGGCAAGAAGAGGATGGCTGGAGCCATCCGATGTTATTAACACAAGAGGGTTAAGTGATTTGCTGAATCTTCTCTGTTCTATTCGTGAAAACTGATTTTTCTTCACTACCATCCCACAGGTTTTCAAAAAAGTTGACAAGGTGGCTGGCCACATGACATGTTAATGTTTTACTACAAACCTTAACAGGTGTGTCAAATGCAACCAGCCAAGCATAAATTTACTATTTTCAAGCAGATTGTGGAAACAATTCCTGCTTATGTTGTACCGAAACTTGCCCGGAAACACGATGTGGAAAGACGGTGTCGAACATTTTCAGCCTGGAGCCATGTTGTTTCAATGCTTTTTGCTCATTTTTCACATGCATTGAGTCTCAATGATATCGCCGATACTTTGCGATTTCATAAAGGTGCTCTATCAACACTGCGTAATGTTACACCACCAAGTCGTAATGGGCTGTCGCATGCGAACCGTATTCGACCAGCAACCATGGCCAGGGATTTGTTTTACGAAGTTCTTCATCATTTAACAAATAGTTTCCCGAAGTTCGGGCGAATGGATACGACATTTAAACTGCCACGAAAAATTAAAAGGACAATTAATCTGGTTGATTCTACAACCATACAGCTATTTGCTAATTGTATGAGCTGGGCTAAACCTCGTCGCCGTAAAGCAGCCGCCAAATGTCATATGCTCCCTGATGCCCAGACATTTCTTCCACGATTTGCCGTTGTAAAAAACGCCAAGCCCCACGATGCAGTAATGGCAAAAACATTGTACAGCGGCCTTAGGGATGGCGAATTTGTTATATTCGATAAAGCGTATGTTGATTTTGCACATCTCTTTGAGCTTATGCAACGGGGAATTCTCTGGATCAGCAGAGCAAAAACAAACATGGCTTATCGCATAGTTAAAAAATTCAAGATCACGAATAAAAATATCATTATTGATGCAAAGATAAAACTTACTGGAATAAAGAGCAGTAAATTGTATCCAGAAGGTTTTCATTTGATTATTGCTGATGTAATCCGAGATGGAAAGTTAGTTCGAATGGAGTTATTTTCAAAAGTTGTGTATGAGATAATTTGAAGAAGTGGCGTATCCGAG
>CAYPMS010000069.1:0-18313 GCA_964411655.1 uncultured Fibrobacter sp. | reverse complement strand
AAGCCATTCACGCGGTTTGACCTTATCACGTTGTCACATTCGTTCTTTAAGCGTAAGGTATCCGGTGCAGTGCACCGTTTTTATTTTACCGCTTTGTCACATTCGTTCTTTAAGCGCAAGGTATCCGGTGCGGTAGCACCGTCTTTATCTTTCCGCTTTGTCGATAAGGCCTGCACCGCGTTCAAGGCTTATCATCTCAATATCTTATGCATCTGCATCCACCTCAACTGCGGAATTTAGGTTCAAAAACCCGTATGAACGCAAATAACTGTAAACAAAGACTTAAAAAACGAGAAGATTTGAAAAAAATAAACGGAAAAAAGACAGAAAAGATGTTTTCGAGTAATATTTAGTAAAAGGAATGTGAATCTCCAGATTAAAAATACTGGAGTAGGAAGAAAAACCGAAAAATGATATTTTACGCTGCTTTACGATCTGCGTATTAATGTTTCAGCAAAACACCAAGGTGATGCAGACACTTTACTTCATTAGCTGATGTTTATCTTTTTTACTGACTTCGTAAATATAACATACAAAGATGACCAATCCCGGAACTCATCAATACAATGATACCATCTTTCCCGCTATTGTTCTCCCATACTGATTGCTGAGATTAAGGATATAGCATCCGCTTTGCTGTGAGTTAAAATTGACAGAGCTCTTTCCATCAGATGTATTCGCAAAGAAAACTCGCTGCCCGGAAAGCGAGGTAAGGGTAACTGTGCAGTTCCTGGGGATACCAGAAATTGATATTCCACGATTTGTTTTTTTTGATATTTTCAAATCGATACCAGAGATACAGCTTTCATTGGTATGTTTTATCTTTACCTGATTGGCAATAATTTCAGGTGTCCACATATTCCCTGATAACGCCAGCAGATAGAGGTTTCCAAGATATCCACTATACCAGTAGTCATCCCTGAGCTTGATCACTTCTTTACCAAATGCATCTACTACTTCCTGAGTATTGGCCATTGCCGCAACTGCCATACTACCCACTGAAGCCATATTGTGGCTACTGCCTGCGGGTGTACCATTAAGCTGAAATCCATCAACGATCTTACTTACTCCATAACCATAAGCCCAGGTTGTCAGTTTTTTGGCCCAGGTTTCTGCCGATTTATTACCATGCCAGATAAAATCCATTGACTGCTTATAGGGAGCACGGATAGCATCAAAGCTAAAATACCCCTTTCTGGAGCCTGCACCTGCAGTGCCGCTTACAGACTGCCAGTCAGGTACCAGACCTGTGGTGCTGTTTGCTGCAGCATCACGGATAAGATGAGTATCATCAGCGAGTTTTGTCCAACTCTCATCTCCTGAAATCTTAGCGAAGTACCGGAAAAATGCCGGTGTATAATATGAAATATCGGTTTCATTACATCCTCCCCATGGCCGCCCCCCTGAACATCCTGGATAAACAGTCAGTTTTCCGCTACAGGTAAGAATCATCTTTTTCAAAGTGGTGATAAGACTTTTAGCTTTCTCATCGTATCCATCATTGGGCCACTGCCAGTGGGCCACAATCAGGGCACATGCCACATCGATATCTCCATCGGTTGCAGCCCCCCTGTCCTCAAAATTATCACAACCATTTACTTTCCAACCCATAAGTCCGCAGCCATAAGAGTTCTGTTTTGATTTATAGTAATTATACAAGCCGTCGAAAGTTTCTTTATCCCCCATGTAGGCAACCGCAACCATAGAGAAGCCCATGGCTTCGACCAGAGATTTGGACAATGGATCTACTCCTGGTCTTATGCTGCCGGTGCATGTCTGAAGGTATTTCTTTTTCCAGTTATCATACCAATTTTTCACAAATTCGTTGGTTACAGCCTTGGTCATCACTCCATAAGGATATACTACATTTTGAGGAAAGGGATATTTGGGACCTGTTTGGGCGCATAAATAAACAGCCGATATAATAAGGGAATAAATGATAAAAATAACTTTTTTCATATAATGTCCTTTTGAAGGTTTCAACTTTGTCTTTATTAATTTATCATAATATATAATGCTATATAATATATAATGCTATATTTATAAATTCGGTTTATAATTTTTTCCCACACCGATAATACTACATGGGTTTTCGCTGTGTCCATAACTGTAACCCGGAAATATAAAATAATGTATCTTTTCAAGAACCAGCTTGACAGCAACTTTTACAATCTTGCCTTCAAATTCTATAAATATATTGTCCCTATGTAAGTATTCGGTAAACCCCGTATTGAGGTTGCTCCCCAGAAAAAACCATATTCTGTTTAAAAAGGAGGAATATGGAACTGACAGACGAAACACTTGTCCCCACATCTGGATCCAGCAGTTTAAGCCAGAAAGAATTTTGTAGAGAACATAATGTCTCTCTGATTAACTTATAATACCATCTGTATTGAAAAAAAAGAATTCAACCAATGTTAAAAGCAGGTTTTCCGCGAAAGCCGGACCATCTTTTATAACTTTTGAAAAACCGGGACAAACAGGTCTATACCGCATTGAAGAAAACGGCAGGGCCATTACTATAATCAATGGAGTGTCCGCACCAAAATATTACTTCTCAGATTCACAGGAAAGCTATTTCCTGTTATGCTTTACAGAAGACTGCTGGTACGAAGGCACCAGGCCAGGTTTTGTCAGTTTTTAACCCTGAAACTCTCTCCTTGTCGCCGGGCACTTCAGAATCCGTCACCGAGAAAATAATCCTTTTTTCCTTCAGGGTTTTTGTTATCAACTGTTAATTGTTACCTGTTCATTATTGAATGTCATTACTTCACTGGCTTTGGGAAGAGTTACAGGTTCTCTTGAGTATAACAGGGTTGCAGTATCGATAAGAGCCAGATGACTGTAGGCTTGAGGAAAGTTTCCCAGCAATCGTCCTGTTGTAAAATCCATATCCTCACTGAAAAGACCCAGATGATTGGAACGGGAGAGGAGATTTTCGAACATCGCTCTGGCTTTTTCCTTTTCACCTATTTTAAACAATGCTGCTATCATCCAGAAAGAGCACAGGGTGAAGGAGGACTCTGGTTTGCCAAAATCATCATCATTACGGTAGCGGTACATGAATCCATTCTTACACAGCCGTTCCTCGGTTTTTTTGACAGTGCTTATATAACGGGGATCATCAGCACTGAGAAATCCATAAGGAGATTGGCTGCATCCACGTAATTACTTCCATAAAATTGAGCAAAGGACTGCATCTGTTCGTTCCATCCTTTCTCAAGGATATCTTTTCGAATCTGTTCTCTGGTATTATTCCAGAGTTGAATATAACTATGTTTTCCCAGAAATGATGCAATACTGGATGCTCTATCCATTGCCAACCAGCAGAGCAGTTTGGAAAAAGTAAAATGATGGATCTGGCTGCGGTATTCCCATATACCTCTGTCGGGCTCGGACCAGGAGCTGGTAACTGTTTTAGCCAGTGAACGTACTACGGTCCACAGGCTTTCTTTTGTCTGGGAATCACAGGGGAAAGTTCTGAGAAATATGTTTATTACATCCAGTAAAACCCCATAGATATCATTCTGTTTCTGATTGTATGCGGCATTGCCTATTCGCACAGGTATAGAACCCTGATATCCGCAGAGGTGGTCTAATGTGTATTCGGTAAGGTTCTTTTCACCCCGTATACCATACATGATCTGGATTTTTTCATCTTTAAATGGAATGATATTGAGAATAAAATGCATGAATCTTCTGGCAGCATTCATGTGTCCCATTCGGGCAAGTACCGATATAGTCATGGATGCATCTCTTATCCAGCAAAAGCGGTAATCCCAGTTTCTTTGTGAACCAATCGATTCTGGCAGTGAAGTCGTTGCTGCAGCAAGGATTGCTCCGGTTGGTTGAAATGTAAGCAGTTTAAGAACCAGAAGAGAGCGGATCACTTCTTTGTTATAAGGGGTTTGAGGGTACGTTGATCTGGCTGACCATTTCATCCAGTAGGCTCTGGTTAACTGATATTCCAGATTGATGAAATCCAGGTTTATATTCGGGAGTTTCTCGTTGTAACTGAGCAGAAAGTAGCTGTCTTCGGTTAAGGTGACCGGTTCTTCGGCAATTACTTTATTAAGGTCCAGATTGGAGTAAAGATAAAGGGATTCATATACCCCATCGGTGGAAAAGCTTTTGGCATAGGAATCATGAATTCTGGTAATTGTTTTGGAGGCCCCATAATTCATTGCCGGGTTATATTTAAAGCGGATTACCGGAGAACCACTTCGTATTCTGATAAATCTTATCAGATCAGGTGGACAATGATAACCACCCTCATCATAGGTGTATCTGGGCATGAAATCGATGAGATCAAAAACGGCAGTCTTAGTTATAAAGTTAGTGATCAGTATATTGGTGTTGGGAATATATTTCTGGTCGATATTTACAAGGTTCTGTGGTGTCAATTCAAAGCTGCCACCGATTTTTGGATCGAGAATGGAAGCAAACATGGAAGGGGAGTCGAAGTGTGGCAGGCAGAGCCATTCAATAGCTCCTTTTTTAGATATTAATGCAGCGGTCGAACAATTGCCAATTATACCGTAATCGAGATTTTCCAAGATAATTACCCGGTCCTTTCTACTAACTGATCTGATGTGTGCAAATCACTGATCTGATTGAGCAACTCTCTTACCTGGTAAACAGAGTCCAGGAAATACTTAGCCTTTGAGGAGCCGATACCTACTTTAATGGAGAAAGCATCTTCCGGTAAGCAGGCAAAGAGATCTTCATCTGTAACATCATCACCGATTGCGATAATCAGATCATAATCACCTTTTTCTATCTGTTTCAGTGCGAAATTGCCTTTGTTTATTCCGGCATTTTTAATCTCAATCACCTTTTTACCTTCCATAACGCACAGGTTGAGATTAGATACCTGGTGAATCAATGCTTCTGTAAGCTCCCGGACCCGGATAGTTGCCAGTTCCGGATCGGCATTTCTGAAATGGAAAGCAAGGGAATAGTTTTTTTCTTCCAGAATAGCTCCAGGTGTTCTATCTGCGTAAAGCTCCAGAATCGGTTTAAGCTTGTTTTTCCACGTGTTTTGTATGAAGTTAATTGTGTGCCAGTTTTCCTGGGGTTCCTTTATCCAGACACCATGTTCAGCGCATAATGTAAGATTGGTGTCTCCGAAATATTTTTCCATGAATTCCTTGCTTCTTCCACTGACAATTGCTACAGTAAATTTTTTTAAATTCTGCAGCCTTTGAAGAACAGAGAGAATTCCGCTGTCTGGTACAGCTTTATCCGGGTGTTCCAAAATGGGAACAATGGTTCCATCATAATCCAGAAGAAGAAGGATTTGTCTGGATTTGGCCGCTTTTGAGAGTAGTTCATTTCTTTGTGAAAAAGAAAGCTTTTCTGCCTGAATATGGATTCTTTGATTTCCTGCCTGTTTTAGTTTCATAAGAAAATCGGAGGTCCATCGCTTGACATTATAACGGATCAACCGGTTTTGCATTACCTTCAGTCTGCTGATCTGTTCCTCTGGAGACATCTGCAGTGCAGTTTTGATTGCTTCTGCCATTTCATCGAGGTTGTTAGGATTGACTGTTAGGGCTTCTCCCATTTCCCGGGCAGCGCCGGCCATTTCACTGAGTATAAGTACTCCCGGGCGGTTGTTTTTTGAAGCCACGAATTCCTTGGCTACCAGATTCATTCCATCTCTCAGTGGAGTAACAAGAGCGATATCGCATGTATAGTAGAGTGCGACCAGGGTGGAAAAGGGAATTGACCTGTACATATTCAGTACCGGAGCCCAGCCGATTACTCCATATTTGCCATTGATCCGTCCGATCAGTTCATCTATCTGACGTTTTAATTTCCGATATGAGTCTACAGAAACCCTGGATGGAACTTCCACCAGAATAAGGGTCACCTTTTCTTTTAGTTGGGGGTATTTTGTCAGCAGAAGATCGTATGCTTCCAGCCTCTGCACAACCCCCTTGGTATAATCCAACCTGTCAATTGAAAGAATAAGTGAAGTATTCCCGGTTTTTTCTCTGATTGAAAGTTCTTCCTTTCTTACATCGGGCTGGTTGGTTGCATTATGAAAACGTTCATAATCTATCCCCATGGGGAAGACATCCGCCATAATCAGCCGATTCTGATAAGTAATCTGGGTAAATGACATGTCACATCCCAGAATTCTTCTTGAACTGTTAAGAAAATGCCTTATATATTCAAAAGTATGAAATCCGATAAGATCAGCCCCCAGCAAGCCTTCAAGTATCTGTTTACGCCAGGGAAGGAGCCGGAAAATTTCAAATGAAGGAAATGGGATGTGAAGAAAGAAACCGGTTGTTATGTCTGCAACCTTTTCTCTGAGAATAGCTGGTAACAGCATTAGCTGATAATCATGAATCCAGACTGTATCGCCGGCCCTGATATTCTGCATGATGATCGCTGCAAATTTATGGTTTACATTAACATAAGAGTTCCAGCAGTCGGCATCAAAGTCGGCGAATTGTGGAAAATAATGGAACAATGGCCAGATTGTCTTGTTTGAAAATCCATCGTAATATTTATCTATGTTATCCCGTGATAGAAAAACCGGAACGCAGTTTCGCTGTGCCAGTTTTTCCTGAATCTGTTTTTTCTCATCAGAACTTACATTTTCATGATTAATCCCTGGCCAGCCAATCCATAGAGAATTCCCCTTATTGTAAACTGAATCAAGACCTGTGGCCAGGCCTCCTGCACTCTGATGGTATTGCAACTCGCCTTTTCGCTTTTCTACAGTAACTGGAAGGCGATTGGAAACAAGTATTATGCGCTCCATAAATACCACTGCCGGTTAGGGTTAATCAGGTTACATAATTTCTAATACACTGCAGAGTCGGGAACTCAGAAGTCAGAATATTTCAAAAGACAACAAACGAAACAGGCTTATTGAAGTAATTACAACATATTTAATAAATATAGGAATTCTGACCCTGAAAATGCAATGCCTTTTCTGTAAAGTTGGCAATGTTTTCTTGTCTGGTACGTATCTGTTAAGCTTGTGTAAAGAATACTGATAAAAGCGGGATATTCAGCCTGACATTATCAATAATGTAAATTATTAAATCCCAACAGACAAGCTGCCGGGATAACGGTTGGATGAAGAAGATCAGATTTCGATATTCCAGAATTTACGGATAAAAAAACCGATGCCGAAAGTGACCGAGGCTACTCCAAGACTTATAAGCGCCATCTCCAGAAACCGCCTTAGAAAAGGGAGATCCATGGCTATAGAAACATAATAGGTAAAAAGTGCAATTATGATCATCACTGTAAGAAGTGTGATGAGCAATGCTATTAGTGGCTGAGATATGAAAATATACGGCATGATCAGGGCAATGACGGTTATTACATAGGCGATTCCGGTATAAACCGATGCTTTTATCGGATTTTTACCTCCCTTTTCTGATTTGGTAGAGAGGTATTCGGAAGCGGCCATCGAAAGAGATGCGGCGATTCCGGTAATCATTCCGGTTAGGGCAACTATTCTGGAATTCTGAAGTGCTAAAGAGAACCCTGCCAGTGCCCCGGTCAGTTCGACCAGTGCGTCGTTAAGACCTAAAACCATCGATCCAACATAACTTAACCGTTCCTCATCTATCAAAGAAATAAGCTTTTGCTCATGCTCATTTTCTTCTGCTTCGATTTTGGCGGCTTCGGGGATCTCCTGAGAAATTTTTTTATAACTATTTTGTGCTCCACCTTCATTTTTCTCCATCAGCTTGATTCCGAAGGTAAGTCCAAGGATTCGTGAGATAAGAAAATACCACCAGATTCTAAGCAATGAAGGCTTTACTTCTGTGTTGGTGAATTTTTTCCAGACCTGATAATGGTTGAGCTCATCGCTGGCTATCTTCTCGAGCACTGAACGGTTCTGTGCATTTTTTTCGATGCGGGCAAGTTTATTATATATGTAGTGCTCTGTTATTTCATTACGCTGTGATTTTATAAGAAGAGATAGGATTTTGCTGTCCATAGAGAAACTCCGGGTAAAATAGTAATGACTGTGAAACAAGTCTGATTTTTTTTAAAAGATAATTGAAGCCATGATGTAATATAATGTTATCAAGAAAAAGAACCGATTTTGGGGTTTTTAGTGCAAAAAATTTTGATGCACTATTTCTGAGTGGAGGGAATTTATGGAAAGCCGGTTGTTTTTAAGTTCGATTTTGCTGATTTTGATGTCAGGGATGGAAGCGGTTGTCTCTGCCCAGGATTGGATACTGGTGTGGTCTGATGAGTTTAACAGTCCCGGATTGCCGGATGAAAATAAATGGTCCTATGATGTGGGTGGAGGTGGATGGGGCAATAATGAGCTGCAGTATTATACACTTAAGCGTGAGGAGAACGCTCGTATAGAAGACACCACTCTGATAATTGAAATGCGTAAAGAGGCTTTCCAGGGAAGTGATTATACTTCTGCAAGGATGGTATCTAAAAACAAAGGCGACTGGCTTTATGGCCGGGTAGAGGTACGTGCAAAACTTCCTTCGGGAAAAGGTACATGGCCGGCTATCTGGATGCTTCCCACCGATTGGGAATATGGCCAATGGCCCGCAAGCGGTGAGATCGATATTATGGAACATGTTGGTTATGATCAGGGAGTAATTCACGCAACAGTGCATACCGCTGATCTCAACCACACAAAAGGGACACAGGTGGGAAAGAGTATCACCGTTGATGATTGTTCCGACCAATTCCATGTTTATTCAATCGAATGGTCCGCGGATCGCATAGATGCGTTTGTCGATGGAATCAAATATTTTACTTTTAATAACAGGAATGAGGGATTTGAGACCTGGCCTTTTGACAAAAGATTTCATCTTTTACTGAACGTGGCATTTGGCGGAGACTGGGGCGGAGCACAGGGTATAGATAATTCAATTGTTTCTGCCAGATTCTATATCGATTACGTGCGGGTGTATCAGAAAGCACAAAATGGTCCGGTATTGCTGACCGTAAACAGCACATCAGGCGGAAAAGTGGTTATCGACCCTCTGAAAACAGAGTATCATTCCGGAGGCAGGATCGTAGTTCGGGCTGATGCAGATTCCGGATATGAATTCCAGTCATGGACAGGTGATTGTTATTCGGCTTCAAATCCTTTCTCTTTTGTTATCATAGGTAGCACTGTCTTAAAAGCAAATTTCCGCCTCAAAGGGGATATGGTGATTAACGGAGGCTTTGATAATGGCCTTAACTCCTGGTCACAATGGAGCAATACAGGGGCTTCTGCTGTCCGGGAGGTTAAGGATGGAAGCTTTAGAATCAGTATTACTTCTGCCGGAGATAATGACTGGGATCTTCAGTTAAGCCAGGCAGGGATGAAAATGGTTGCAGGTAACCGATACCGTATCAGTTTCAAAGCCTGGGCTGAGAGTGAACGGACAATTACTCTGAGAATAAACATGACGGTTTCTCCTTACAGTGCCTGGTATTCCAGGGTGGTTTCTATAAACAGCACTCCTCAAACCTATGTTTACGAATTTTCCATGACTGATCAGGATGATGAAAATGCCCGAATAGAATTTGATTTCGGAAAATCGACGGTAACCACTTTTCTCGATGATGTAAGCTTTAAAAATCTAAGCGCAACTGAGGTAAAAGGTCCAAAGCCGGAATATTCGAAAGGAAACTTGAGTGTCAGAAAGAGTTCTGCAAAGTATCTGGTGATTGAAAGGGAACCTGTGAGAAAAGGTGTCGATCTGATAGGGAGGCACATTAAAGAAAGATCTTCTATTTACAGAATCAATCCTCTTGCCAGGGGGATTTATGTGACACAATGATTTTTATGCTGACTCTCCTTGAACAAACCCTCGCATTTATTTACAGCTCAACGGGATCGTTCACCCATTGCAGTTTTATCAGGCATGACTATTGTATAGTAATATTTACATGGAAACAAAAACCAATTTTAAGAAAGAAACTGCCTCAAAAAAAGTTCAAGGTGACTCTGTCAGAAATTCTGGCGAACCCAGGAAAAAAAGGATTCTACCGGTTATTGCTGCTCTATTGATATCGATGGGGCTCTATAGCTTTATAGAACCATTCTGGATTGATCAGAAGGTTTACGTGATAAATCATCCTGATATCCCGGCTTCATTTGACAATACCAGAATAGTTTTTCTTGCAGATATTCATCATGGCAGATTCTTCTCCAGATCAAGAGTAAAAAAGGTGGTAGATCTGGCCAATAAACTTGATCCTCATCTGATACTTCTGGGTGGAGATTATGTGGAAGGAAGTCCAGATTACATCGAGGGCTGTTTTGAAGAATTAGGTAAATTATCTGCGGAACTTGGGGTTTATGGGGTTTTGGGTAACCATGATCATTGGCAGGGGGCAGACAAAATACGGGAAGTGATGGCAAAACAAGGTATTCTCTCTATAGACAATAATGCTTTCTGGGTCCAGAAAGATGGACATAGAATTAGGGTAGGGGGAGTTGGTGATCATTGTGAGGATGTGCAGAATCTTGAAGTCACTACCGGTAAGACTTTAGAGAGCGACTTTGTGCTTCTGGTTTCGCACAGCCCGGATTACGCTCTGGATATAACAGGTGATAAAGTGGATTTGCTTCTTTCAGGTCATACTCATGGTGGGCAGGTTACCCTGTTTGGATTATATGCTCCGAAGGTTCCTTCCCGGTATGGGCAGAGATTTCGCACTGGTGAGAAAGTGGTTAACTCTATTCAGGTGATCATTTCCAATGGTATCGGAACAGTCTTGCTGCCGATTCGCTTTTTTGCCCGGCCGCAGATTGTGATTATTCAGTTAGAAGCATCATAGACATGGTTTTTACGGTAACGCTCATGGCTTCGCGCTTCATTGAACTACTACCTGAATCGGAGGATTGGCACTGCCGTTCATCATATCCGGTGGTACCATTTTTAGCGTGTATAGTTTCGATTCCTTCGCTATTAAAACCAGAATTGAACAAAAATTCAGGAGCGCTTATCTAAAGAGCTCTATGCGATTAACTAATTCATTGCAAAAAAAATCTCACAGTACACTTTCGACTTAATTCATGCTATAAGTTTTTTACTTACTTCAAATCGTTTTCTATGATACTGCCGAACATAGTATACCTGGAAATCTTTTCATACTAATAATAATGACGGGAGCATGTATTTCTGTAAACGATTCCAGGCGCACAATGACGAGAATCCCTTCAGCAAATTTTAAGGATTCATACTACAAACAACACTCATTCAGCCAAGCATTATATTTCTGATTTAATATTCCTGAAATCTCAATTTTAGAGATCAATTATGAAAGTCCTTCATTCCTCAGATTGGCATATCGGTCGTGCTCTTTATGAAAAAAAACGGTACCGGGAGTTCGAGTTGTTTTTCGACTGGCTCCTTCAGACAATTAACCAGCAAGGTATTGATGTGCTTCTGGTAGCCGGTGATGTTTTTGACACAAGTACCCCTGGTAACCGTTCTCAGGAGATCTATTATCGTTTCCTTTATCAGGTTGCTTCCTGTTCCTGTTGCAGGCATGTGGTTGTAATTGCCGGAAATCATGATTCTCCCTCATTTTTAAGCGCTCCAAAAGATCTGTTAAAAGCCTTGAATGTTCATGTGATCGGATCTGTCTCTGAAAATTGTGAAGATGAAGTTATGGTCCTGAATAATAGAGATGATTTGCCGGAGTTGATTGTTTGTGCAGTTCCGCATCTCAGGGATCGTGATATTCGTTTGGCCCAACCTGGGGAGAGCATAGAGGAGAAAGAGAAAAAGCTGACCGAAGGAATACGTGAACACTATTTCAACGTATGCGAACTGGCAGAGCGCAAACGAAAAGAGCTGAAAATGGAGATCCCCATAATTGCCATGGGACATCTTTTTACTGCCGGAGGTAAAACGACCGATGGAGATGGAGTTCGTGATCTGTATGTGGGGGCTCTTGCTCACCTGACAGTTGATATTTTCCCGTCATGCATTGACTATCTGGCCCTGGGTCATCTTCACATCCCACAAAATGTGAGTGGTTCAGATATTATCCGTTACAGTGGTTCCCCGTTGCCTATGAGTTTTGGAGAAGCAAAACAGCAGAAAAGCGTTTGCCTGATAGAATTTAATGGCAGGTCCCCAACTGTATCCCTTATTCAGGTACCAGTTTTTCAGAAACTTGAAAGTATACGGGGAGGATGGGATCAGATCGGGAAACGGATCACGGAATTACTGAATATGGAAAGTAGTGTCTGGGTGGAGGTTATCTATGAGGGAGAAGAGGTGATCGGTAATTTACGGGAACGCCTTGAATCTCTGGTTTACGGATCTGAGATTGATATTCTGCGGGTAAAGAACAATTACATAATAAACATGGTTCTCAATAAGAAATATGAAGAAGAGTGTCTGGATGATCTGAGCACAGATGATGTTTTTAAACGTTGTCTGGATCTTAACGAAGTACCAGTTGAGCAGAGAACAGAGCTGTTAAATGCTTATCAGGAAATCGTTTTCTCTTTAAATGAAGAGGAAAAGCAGGAAACCAGCTTAGAGTTGCACTTGGAATAGCTGGAAAAAGGAAGAGATTATTATGAGAATTCTCTATATTCGATTTAAGAATCTGAATTCACTGGTAGGCGAGTGGGAAATAGATCTGACTCATCCTGCATTTACTTCCAATGGTATCTTTGCTATCACCGGGCCAACAGGTGCAGGGAAAACCACTATTCTTGATGCAATATGTCTGGCTCTTTATGGACGTACTCCCAGGTTGAATAAAATTACCAGGAGTGGCAACGAGATAATGTCCCGCCAGATGTCGGAGTGTTTTGCAGAAGTAATATTTGAAACATCTTCAGGGAGATACCGTTGCCATTGGAGTCAGCATAGAGCCAGGAAAAAAAGTGATGGCGAGCTGCAGGCACCGAAGCATGAGATCTCTGATGCGGTTACAGGGAAGATTTTTGAAACGAAGATTCGTGGTGTTGCAGAACAGATTGAATCGATCAGCGGTATTGATTTCGACCGTTTTATCCGCTCGGTACTTCTTGCACAGGGCGGGTTTGCTGCCTTTCTGCAGGCAGGTCCGGATGAGCGTGCACCTATATTGGAGCAGATTACCGGAACCGAAATTTACAGCCAGATCTCAATCGGTGTTCATCAGCGTTGCATGGAAGAAAGAAAGAAACTTGATTTATTGCAATCGGAACTTGCAATAGTAAATCTTTTAAGTGAAGATGAAGAGAAGCAGTATAATTCACTTCTGGAACAGATTTCTTCAAAAGAAGCGGAACTGAATGCTCACTGCATTAGTCTGAGAAAGGCAATAAACTGGCAGGAAAGAATCGTTGGTATTGAGAATGATCTGTTGTCATTGAGCAAAATGAAAAGAGACCTGGAAATCCGCAGGGAGAACTTCGGCCCAAAGTCTAAAAAGCTGGAACTGGCAACACTGGCTCTTGAATTGTCTGCTGAATATGCATCACTTCAGGCGTTACGCAGTGAGCAGGAAACCGACAGACAACGCCTGTGCCAGTTTAAATCTGAACTCCCACCTCTGGAATCGAAAGTAGAAAAGGCGCTTCAAGCGATAAAAGATTCAAACACATTTCTGGAAAATCAAAGATCAATACAAAAAGAGGTTGCTCAGGTAATCCGCAGGGTAAGAGAGCTGGATCTCAAAATTCAGGAGAAAATGGCCCCAATCACTGCGCTCTCGGATACAGTTTCTGAAATGGAAAAATCATTTGGAACACTTAATGACAAAAACCGGAAGGATTCCGTGACTCTTGCTGAGAGTAGAAACAATCTGGAAAAAGTAAATAAAGTACTTAGTGAGACCAGTAATCATGAAAGACTTGTTGAAAACCTTACCTGGATAACCAAATCTATTGAACAGATCAGTGAGTTAGATAAAAACCAGAATGTGAAGAAAAGAGAAATCACTTTTGCCCAAAAAGAATTGGCAGAGCTGGATAATCAATGGAGTGAACTTGAGAAATATCAGCAGAAACTGCAAAAAGATCTTCAGCTGATGAAGGAGATGTTTAGCGGGAAGGAAGCTGAACTTAAGATAATATTGGACTCCAGGGATTTGGCTTCATGGAGAAACGAGCTGACACAGATAAGAGAAAAAGAGTTTCTGCTGGAAAAACTGAATGGATCAGTTAAGATCATTAAAGAATCTCAGGAAAAACTTTACAAGCTGAATAGTCGTCGCAGTACCCTGGTTTCTGAAAAGGAGGAATTGCAGGAACAAATCAGCAGGAAGATGATTGAGAGCGGCTCACTAGAGAAGGAGATTAAGTCTTTTGAGACACAGTTATCTCTGTTAAACCGGATAAAGGAGCTGGAAGAGGTTAGGGGTCAGCTTCGTGATGGTGAACCGTGTCCTTTATGCGGATCGTTACATCATCCCTATGCACAGGGCAATATCCCCCAGCCGGATGAGACCGGAACAATGCTTGATAAAGCAAAAGACAGCTACAAATCGGTAAATGAAGAGATCTCACAAATAAGAATCAGGCTGGCTGAAAGGCAGAAAGAGCTGGAACATATAGATTCTGAATGCTCTGAGTTAAAGGAGAGGATAGCTATTGAGAATACCAGCATTGATGAGAAATTGTCAGATTTTTCGCTTCAACGCTCAGAAGATGATATCACAGAGATACTGGAGAAATTAAGACAAGAGAGCGAAAGAAGTAAAATCAGAGCGTTAAATGTGGTAAATGCAGCTGAAAAGCTGGAAAAAGCAATTGAAAACCTGCGTCATTCTCTGGACAGGACAAGAGAACTTCTCATGGCAAATGAAAAGAAAACCCAGGCTGCCATTCAGGATAAAAAACAGTGTGAACAGAAGATAATTCAGTTAAAAAAGGAATATGATACTCTTGCTGATCAGCTCAGAAAAGCATCTGATGATACTCTGGTTGAACTCAGACACTATGGAATAGATCAGCTTCCAATGACAGATTTAAACAGAGTCGTATCTGATTTGACTGAATATCGCAACCGGTGGATTAGAAGGCAGGAGGAGAAAACTGCTTTTGAAAAACAGGTCTCCTTGCTTGAAGTTCAGATAAACAATCAGAACGAGAAAATCAACGTATTGAAGTCTGATATTGAAGGGCATCTAATCAGGCTCAGAGCGTTAAAAAACGACCAGAACTCGCTGATAAACGATAGAGTGAATCTTTTTGGCTCAAAAGATACCGACACAGAGGAAGCCAACATGACCAAGGCAATTGCTGCTGCAGAGAGTCAATTGGAGAATGCGCGCCAGCACCTTGCTGCTATAACTGGGGAGTGCAGTATGATGAAGGCAAAAATTGAAGCAATCGAAAGGCAGTTGGGTTCCCGTGACAGTCAAATAATAGCAGCCACCGAATCCTTTCTTTTTAACATTAAGGCTTCAGGTTTTGCAGATGAGCAGGAATACAAGGATGCTTGTTTACCAGAAGATCAGCGGAAAGAGCTGATGGAACAGGCCCGGTTGCTTGCTAATGAACAAATGGAAATCGATGCAAGAATCCAGGAAAAAACTGTTTCGCTGGAGAGGGAAAGGCAAAAAAAGATCACCGATCAATCTCTTGAGCAGCTTCATCTGGATTTGGAAAAAAATGAAAGCGATCTCAAAGGCGTTCAGCAGCAAATAGGTGCTATTCGTCAAAAGCTGACTGACAATTGTGAACTGAAAAAAAGGCAGAGTCAAAAACTTTCCGATATTGATGCTCAAAAGAAAGAGTGTTCCAGATGGGATAAGCTTCATGAACTGATTGGGTCTGCTGATGGGAAAAAATATCGCAATTTTGCTCAGGGGCTGACATTTGAATTAATGGTCGGATATGCAAATGTGCAGTTGCAGAAGATGAGCGACCGTTATCTTTTGATTAGAGATAATTCTGAGCCACTTGAACTAAATATAATCGACAGTTATCAGGCCGGCGAAATCCGTTCGACAAAGAATCTCTCCGGTGGAGAAAGTTTTATTGTCAGCCTTTCACTGGCTCTTGGGTTATCTCAGATGGCCAGTAAAAATGTGAGGGTGGATTCACTTTTTCTTGATGAAGGTTTTGGGACTCTGGATGAGGATACGCTGGAGACAGCACTGGAGACGCTAGCAGGGTTATACCAGAGTGGAAAGATGATAGGGGTGATTTCGCATGTTCAGGCGCTGAAAGAACGCATTGGTACTCAGATAGAGATCATTCCGCAAACGGGAGGAAAAAGTGTAATCAGTGGGCCGGGCTGCAGGCTGTTGGAACCATCAGGTGTTGCGACATCGAAAGAGGAATCTATTTAGTGCAGCAGATGGGAAAAATGTCTCTTATCAGAAAACAGAATTACAGGTCTTGCCTGCCTTGCCAACATGAAACTATGTTAATTAAGAAACACTGAAGCGAATGCTTCATTTCAGAAGATTATTCGGCTTTAGCCAAAAGACAGGTTTCTGTATGCAGCAGGATTTCCCGATAATTGCCTGGGACAATAAATACTGATTTATAATATTCAGCAAGAGGAACTTTTGCGATTTCAAAAACTGCATATCATCTTTATCAGCTTTATTTTAATATCTGGCATATCTTTCGCCGGACCACTCATCCTGCCATCTGAACCAAACATTCGCTATACTGGAAGAATAGACGACCGCAGTGCGGATAATTATCGTTTTGATTGGCCCGGTGTTTCTATTGAGGCAATGTTTGAAGGGACTTCATGTGCTATACAGATGAATGGGGCAGGTGAGTTGTTTAATATCTTTATTGATGATCAACTGGTCAAGGTAATCAGAACCGATTCAGCAGTGTATAAAGTCTATGATCTGGCTTCAGGATTGAAAGATACGGTGCACAGGCTTTTGATTAACAAACGATTTGTACACAAAAATGCCATATCTGAATTCAGGGGAATTATCCTTGATAGCGGGAAAACTCTGCTGCCGCTCCCTTCCAGACCACGTTACCGGATTGAATTTATAGGGGCATCTACGCTAAATGGGTTTGGCAATGAGGCACGGACACTTCGTTGTGATAATGAAATAGTTTCCAATTCATCTAATTGTTATGAATCCTATGGTCCTGTTGCTGCGCGATTACTGGGAGCAGAATGTACTGTGGTTGCTTTAAGCAGCAAAGGAGTAGTCAGGAACTGGGCATCAACATTTATCAAATCTTCTGAAACATATCCAGAGTTTTACACAAGAACCTTGTCAAATGAACCAGAGCTGAAATGGGATTATAATAAGTGGATCCCGCATATAGTGGTAGTGAATCTTGGTGTCAATGATTTTTCAACCAGACCACATCCGCCATCTGTACTTTTTAAAAATTATTACTGGGCTTTCCTGCAGCACATCTATCAGATATATCCTGAAGTTGACATTATCTGCTTAACTTCAGATAAAGAGCCTTTGAGAAGCCTTATCTGCAGTATAGTCAATCAGGAAAAGGAACAGGGTAATGAAAGAATTCATTTCTTTGATTATGATATGATACCTGCGCATGAACGTGGCTGTGACTGGCACCCTAACACAGTTGCGCACAAAAAGATCGCCAAAAAACTGGCTGATATGATGAAACCGATTTTGGAAAAGAAAGTTCAGTAATATTGAATAAACAAGGGAAAGAAAGCCCCTGATAAGGGGGCGCTTCCAGTTTTGAAATTTACCAACAAACACCTATTTCCCTCTTTGCCTCTGAAACCGGTTTCTCCTGCAAATGAGAAAAAGGGAGACTGGATTCAGTTTTTTTTCGTGAGAATCTATTTGAATATCACACATTTGGCAGCAGGAACTTCCAACCAGACTGTATTCATTGTGCATTTTCCGGTCACTTCAATTTGAGAGCCGATCTGGTTTTGATCGCTGGAGTAAAGACAGGTCAGGGAATCGCCGATTTTGTGTAAATCCTTGTCGATAACCACCCAGGCACTTCTGGTGTTATCCGGATCGGTATTGATCGCGCAAAGAATTTCTGTATCACTGAAGATTCTTGACCATGGCAGCACCGAGAGCATTCGTTCGCCAATTGGACGTGGGAAGCCGAAATCTGAGCCATTGCCGGAGATTTTCCGCAAATATTGCCTGCCTCTTCTCAATGGGAGTTCCTGTTTACGAATTTTAATTATCTTGCTTATTTCTTTATAAGAAGGAGATTGCTCGTTGAAAAAATGACGGTTTTTTGAACGGAATGCTCCAAATTCTCCACCGAACATGGCTTCCCGGATATAGCGGTCATTGCCCCCTTCGCCGTCAAAGCATTGTTCTGTACCATAATAGATACAGGGTATCCCCATGGTCAACACATTAAAAGCCATTGCATTGACCACAAGTTTTTGCCAGTCTTTGTTTTTTGCACAGA
>CAYPMS010000068.1:0-18956 GCA_964411655.1 uncultured Fibrobacter sp. | reverse complement strand
GAAATTTAAATTCAAATTAGGACCAAACCCGTTCAACCCCCAGAGGCAGATGGCAACCATCACTGTTGCTCCAGTGTCCAGAACCCGTGAACTTCTTGACATCCAGGCATCTGTGAGGATCTATGATCCAATGGGAAACAAGGTTCACCAGGATTTTCAAAAGAGCTCAAACAGCAAAACGCCTATTGTAGAACTAAAATGGAATGGAGAAAATCTCTCTGGAAAACGAGTGGGTAGCGGTTCCTATATGGCAGTTGTCAGAGCAGAGGAAAAAAATGGTCGCAGTGTTGAGACTTTCCGTTTTTTTATTGGAGTTAAACAAAAGTAGCACGCACCCTCCAACATTCTGTATGCCTTATTTGAAAAAAGCTTTACGAATCAGGCGGGTCTCTCCCTTTTTTTAAAACCGACCTCCATTTTTGAACATAAGACCTTTATTTTAGTGTAGATATGTTTTCTAAAATGAATTTTAATTATATTCAATCGTATATTTTACAGGAACGGAAGATCGGGCAGTCGCTGTAATCTTGTATTGCAGAGGAAAGTCCGGGCACCACAGGACAGGATACTTCGTGCTGAGCGAAGGACCCGTAAGGGTACGGATAGTGCCACAGAGAGAAGACCACTCTTTCTACAGCTTCAAAAGCTGCAGAAGGGGCGAGATGTGAAAAGGTGAGGTAAGAGCTCACCGTTCCGTCCCGCTGAAGGCGGGAAACGGGAGCAGGTAAACCCTATCCGGTGCAAGACCAAGTAGAGGGGATTTCTGCAAATTGCGGAAGGGAATGGTCCGTTCTTTTCCCCAGGGTAGGTCGCTAAATGTTCCGCCTTTCGGTGGGACCAGATAAATGACTGCCTCTTCCCCAAAAGGGAAAAGACAGAACCCGGCTTACAGTTCTTCCGTTCCTTATTTTCTCTTACCATAAGATAAGTGTTCTGAATTAATAAAAAAGGTGATCATTTACTGAATATTTATGCTATAATTACCCATCAATCATTGTATTATGAATCGATAAAGGTCTGCAGGAGACCGGCATAATACTATAAAATCGCTAAAAAACCGGGACTTTTCTGTTGTATTTCACTGTAAAAATAATTGCATTCAGTTTCTTAATCGCTTTATCATTCCAGCTCTGCTTTGCAGATTCCACTACTGCACAACCTAATCCAAAAGAACTGAAAATTTTCAAAATAAACATCTTTGGAAACAAAACCACCAAAACAAAAGCCATACAGATGCTTATGGGGCTTGATACCGCTACCGTTTTTGATTCTCTGAAACTGCGGCTTGGCGAAAAAAAACTGGAAGAAACCAATCTTTTTTCCAAAGTAGATGTTTTTACCCTTAAAAAAGAACAGGGAGTGGAAGTCTTTATAATTGTAGAAGAGAAAATGTATGTCTCACCAGACGGAGGCGGAATGTGGTATTCTTATAAGTATGGTGAGAAAAACCTCTGGCTTAGACTGGAACTGGGGCTGGCGAACAATAACTTCCGCGGAATGATGGAAAATTTCTACACCTCCGTATCGGTCTGGGATTGGAGAAGTTTCTCGTTCTCCTGGTCTAAACCCCTGCTGCCAAGCGACTTTTTCTTTACCATAGGTTCGGGAGTGGATTATTATCCTGATGAAGTTCTCCCTACTGATCATTTTGTCCTTACCAGTCGTTTCCGTTTCGGAAAGAAAATAAAAAACCGCTCCAGAGTTTCAATCGGGCTTAATCCCACATTCCGACAAGATATCTATAATATAGACAACCGCAAACTGCATCTGAAAAACAGCGAACTTTTTTCCTCCATCTTCTGGATCTCTGACTATCGTAAACCATATTTTGATCCCTGCAGCGGATGGCTGGGGTTTGCCGAAATTAAATCCAATCATCTTTATTCAGGCAAATTCGACCCATTTTTTCAATTGACTACCAATTTTGCATTCTATCATAGTGGAATCTTTTCCTCACACAAGGTGGCTTATCGTTTTCAAAGTGTATTTAGAAATGATGACGCCGGGCCTTTTTACACATTGGAGCTTGGCGGCAACGGCTCAATAAGGGGTTATTCCAGCGCAATAATAGGATTGGGTCTGAATGGCAACAACAGCCTTCTGTTTTCCATGGAATACCGCTTCCCACTGTTTTTCATGCCGGCTATAGATGTTCCAATCCTCGCCAAAAGAAACAAGCTGTTCTCTGCCCTTAGACAAAGAATAGATGGCGCGCTTATCTTTGACTATGGTCGGGTTTCCAACACTACCAGAAGCCTTTTGGGAATCACCAATGGACCTCTGGAAAGCGGTGTTGGTGTAGGAATCGGTATTCGTTCGATGGTTCTGAATCTGGAGCGCAGTCTGGCAATGGACATTGTCTGGGGAAAAGATAATTCAGCAGATATGTTGAAATTTAAGAAAACCCCGGTTATTCACACCTATATAGATCTTTATTTCTGATCCTGAATCAGAGAAATAAAAGTATCTGATTTATCAAATTCCAGCAGAAAATCAGTTTGCAGACTGGCCATATCCGGTTCATCAATGGGTATCTTCTCACTCTGGAATATATCCCAGAATTTTGTGTCAAGAGCGCTAATTGAAGTCCTTCCCGAATTTCCGATACTGCACAGATGACACAGATAATTTCCCAGAGTTACCGTAGCTATAAACACATTGTCCTTTGGGGCATTCCATGGATGGTGATGGTAAAGAATCGTTTGTGAAATTATCTCCGGAAGATTCCATCTTTCAGCCAGCCAGCATCCAACCTGTGCATGGTTTGTTCCGATCACCGCTTCTTCGGCATCCTCCAGTGTATCACCTTCTACCACCATATCCATTATCTGCACAAATTCCCTGTGAAAATACTGATTGAGAATGATTTTCCCTATGTCATGAAGAAGTCCGGCTACAAACGCTTCTGAAGCATTTCTGGAATGGTAATTTCTTGCAAGCATCCTGGAAGCAATACCACACCCGATGGAATGTTCCCAGAACCTGGAAATGTCAAAAACAGAAGTATTCTCCTGATTTTTGAACGCATCAAAGACAGAAAGGGATAACCCCATTTCTTTTACAGTGTTAAATCCCAGCACGACAATGGCCATATTCACAGTAGATATTTCTCTGGGGAAACCGTAATAGGCGGAATTAGCCAGCTTCAGTATTCGTGCGGTAAGGGTCTGATCAGAAGAAATGAGTCTGGCCAGTGAAGCGGCGCTGGTTCTGGGATTGTCAACCAGTTCAAGCATTTTGGATACGATAGTAGGCAGAGTCGGTAAACCGATTATACTTTCGGTGATTCTTTTTATTCTGTATGGATCCGGTTTTCTTTTCACCATTAGATACAACCTCTGCTTACTTTATGCCTGAATGTCCACAAAATGACCATCATCATGCCTGTCTTTTCTTTGGGAGGCCTCTTTCTGGGGACTTCTCAATTTTTTCCTCTTTCTACTTTTTTGTCTGGTGATCTTCTGTCTGCCGTCAATGATCTTTCCTTCTGCATGATCCACCTCGACCGGTCTGCTAATCCTTTGGGTAATCTCTGAGTTTACGATTTGAGCATTCTGCTGCTGGTTGATTATCGGTTTCTGGTGAGCATTATCCTGATGACGGTCATAGTGCGGTAAACCGGAAACGGAAATATTGACATTCACTCCACTCACCCTGTTCTCTCCCCGGTATCAATCATGCGTTTATTCTCTGTAAAAGTCTGGAACGCAGTTTCAGAATCGCCTTTGAATGAATCTGACTTACTCTCGATTCTGTTATATCCAGCACCACCCCTATCTCTTTAAGAGTCAACTCTTCATAATGATAGAGTGCCACCACCAGTTTTTCCTTTTCCGGAAGTTCTGCAATAGCACTCTTAAGAATGTCCTTTACCTCGTTAAACCCCATTTCCTTGAGGGGGTTTTCACTGCCAGGGTCTTCGATGGTATCTATTAGCCTTAACTCCTTTGAATCCGATTCCCGGTCCGGCATCGATTCCTCTAAGGAGAGTATCGTTGTAGGAGTAACCTCGGAGAGCAGATTTTCATATTCTTCAAGGCTTATGCCCATCTCCTGGCATACTTCGTCATCGTAAGGAATTCGTCCGAGCTGGTTTTCCAGCTTTGCATATACCCTCTGAAGATCTCTTGATTTTTGCCTTACAGAACGGGGAACCCAGTCCAAAGATCTCAATTCATCCAGAATCGCTCCCCTTATCTTGTGACCTGCATATGTCTCAAATTTAAAGCCGCGTTCTGGTTCGAATGTCTCCACCGCTTTTATTAAACCCATAATTCCCGCACTTATCAAATCATTGCTATCTACATGTTTGGGAAGATTTACCAAAATACGGGCGGCAATATATTTAACCAGATGTGCATATTCCACCAGTAATTTGTCTTTGGATATTTTGGAACCGCTATCCCTGTATTCTCGCCATAGCAATTCAAGACTGGACATATCTTAGGCCCCACGCAGCTTTTTTATTTTATTTTCCGTTTTTATTTTTTCTACCGGAAGACCTGATTCTTCATCAACCAAAGGCATATCCGGACCTCCTGGAAGTGCATTCTCGTGTTTTTCATTTATTCTTTGAATCAATCCACCCTCAAGCATATTAGCCTTATCCACCTCTATGTCGTTTAGCACACCCTTGAACATGATATCACCCAGAATATATCCTGCAAACCAGAACAGCCCTCCACCTATTAGTGCCTTGATTATACACATGATCAGGGAGCCAAAATCAAACTGGTCTGCGCTTGAGGCCAGACTTACAAAAAGAACACCAAAAAAAACTGTATGACCTAACAATATCGCTGCTTTCCGTATCCAATAAATCATCTATATAAACCTTTGTCCCTACCAGAATTTCCTGAAAAAACCAGTTCTTTTCACAGGCGAAGCCATTCCACAGAGTCTTCTTGCTGCAGCAGCAATTCTTAAACTGAAATTATCGCCTGTTTTATCCAGAACCATCAGCCGCTGCCTTCTTACCGACTTTGGTATCTCCCTGTTAAATAGAAGTATTCCCAGCAGTTCCAGTGGTTGTTTCAGAAATTTTACCACTAATGTATTTAGCCTGTCAAATGTTTCAACCCCGTCACGCTCTGAAGTGGCCATGTTCACCAGAGTCTGAATTCTTCTGGCCCCTTTTTCGTACAGAACCTTTACCATCGCATATGCATCCGCAAGCGAAGTGGGCTCAGGGCTGATCACCAGCACCACCAGATCGGCTCTTGCTGCAAAGCGAATCACATTTGACCCGATTCCAGCACCCGTATCTATTATCATGAAATCATACTGCTGTTCAAGATTGTGGAAATGGTGCTGAAGAAACTCTATACGCCCCTGATCAAGATTTGCCATATTCTCCAGCCCGGAAGCACCTGGAAGGATATCCACTCCTCCAACTCCCCTGATAATCAACTGTTCCAAAGTGCAGCTCTGATCAAAAAAATGAGAGAGATTGAATCTGGGTGCCAGCCCCAGAAGAATATGCACGTTTGCCAATCCAAGATCTGCATCCAGAAGAAGTACCTTTTTCTTCAAAGAGGCCAGACAGACAGCCAGAGACAATGCAATATTAGTCTTCCCCACACCGCCTTTACCGCTTGTAACTGCGATACTTTTACAGCGGACTCCTGCGCTTACTGCTTCATTTTGAGATTTGACTGCTGAATTTATAAATTCATGGCTTTTCACCAGTTCGCGCAATCTCTGGGCCTGATCATTCACCTTTTACTACTCCCCAAAGCCGTTGAATGTATCGTGATGGCTGTGCAAGCTCGATGTCATCCGGAACACTTTGGCCAAAAGTGAAATAGGAGACTGGAACTGCCGATTCACTGACGATGTTGAATATGTTGCCCAGTTTTACTGTCTCATCCAGTTTTGTGAAGATCAGACGATTTATGTTGAGTAAACGGTACCGGTTAACTATATCACAGAGGTCAGAATCCTTTGTAGTGGCGCTGAGAACCAGATGAATTTCGTCAGGGCAAAAAGCATTAAGCAGATCTTTCAGATCATCCATGTGTTCATCATTGCGCTGAGATCTTCCTGCAGTGTCAATCAGTACCAGATCATCGGATGAGCAGCTTTTCATTGCTTCGGCAATTTCATCTGGAGAAAAAACCACATGTAAACCTACCTTTATGATATCCGCAAACATCCGGATCTGCTCAATTGCAGCTATCCTGTAGGTATCTGCGGTTATTATGGAGACTTTTCTTTTCTTGTTAAGGCAGCAGTGGGCTGCAATTTTAGCCAGAGTTGTAGTCTTTCCCGAACCGGTAGGTCCAACGAATGCGATAACCAAAGGATTGCCTTTTTTTAGCTTTAGAGGACCGCTTACCGGAAAAACATCATTAATGGAAGAAAGAAATTTCTTTTCCGCCATTGCATCTGACAATAACAGGTTCGCTGCACCGATCTTTTTAAGCACGCTGCCGGCTATTTCCGGTTTTACTTCTGCATCCAGAAGCTGCTTATAAATCTTCATCCATGCACCTGAGAGTGCAGGTTGAGTTGATGAAACAGAGGAGCCGTTCTCTACGATGTTTTTCACCAGTGTAGTCAACTCCTGTATGTTTTCCTTGAGCTCTTCGATCTGCTGTTTGTCTTTTTTTGATTGAGAAACCGGATCATCCCGTTGAGTTTCCTCCTGCGAAATAAGTTCTTTAAAAAAGGGCCGGATCTCAGGTGCGTCTGGTGCATTTGTATCTATGATATTTGAGCTTCGCGGGCGTTTATATACTCCTGTTGAGTTTCCATTCATCTTTAATGGAGTCATACGCTCTGCTTTCACCGCTTCCTCATCTATTCCTGCGGTAACTTCTATCTCATCTTTTGAACCCAGAGCAAAAACACTTTTGGGAATCTTTCTGGTCTTCAGTATAACAGCATCTTCACCCAGTTCCTCTTTTATCTGTAGCAAAGCTTCACGCATGCTGGAAGCAGTAAATTTTTTTATTCTCATATCCCCTCTCGAGTATTTTTATTTGCACTAAAATGATATCATCCCCATAGACCGGATCTCTATTCCCGGCACAATCTCGTTATATGATAATACAACCAGATCCCTGTAGTTACTTTCGCAAAGCCGTTTGAATGCCGAACGTATAGTTGGAGAACAGATTACCAGAGGAACTTCACCACTGCTTTTAATCTTCTCCACAATCTCCCCTACTTTGTCCAGTATTCTGCCGACTTCACCCGGAGAAAGATTGAATCTGAAACCAGATTCGGTTTCCTGTACCACGCCTTCCAGTTTTGCTTCCAGGTTTGGATCCAGTGTAATTACCGGAATTAATGAATCTTCGTTTTTGTATAATTCGCAGATCTGTGCGCTGAGAGCGTTCCGTACATACTCTGTCAAGATCTCCGTATTCTTGCTTCTTGAAGCAACATTGGCCAGCGTCTCTAGAATGAGGGTAAGATCTCTGATTGAAACCCGTTCCCTGAGCAGATTCTGCAGAACTTTATGCACATCACCCACATTCAATACACCAGGTATAAGCTCATCAACCAGAGTCGAATTGTTTTCCTTTACATTATCCAGAAGGGTTCGAACGTCCTGACGGGACAATATCTCATGCGCATGGCTTTTTACTATTTCGGTAAGATGGGTAGCAAGAACCGCCGGAAGCTCAACAACGGTATAACCAGACATCTCGGCATCCTCTTTCTGACTTTCGGTAATCCACAAGGCCGGAAGTCCGAAAGCAGGCTCTACTGTCTCGATTCCACGTATCTTCTTCACCGCTGTTCCCGGATCCATTGCCAGGTAAGCACCACTCATAAGTTCACCCCTGCCAACCGCAATAGTTCTTATTTTCATCCTGTACTCATTGGGCTTCAATTGAATGTTATCCCTTATACGGATAGGGGGAATTATGATTCCCAGTTCAGTTGCCAATTGACGCCGTATCATGGTAATACGGTCAAGAAGATCACCGCCCTGCTTTGCATCCACCAGAGGAATCAGCCCGTAACCTATCTCCAGCTCCATTGGATCCACATGAAGATAGTCTTCGATTCTCTCCTCTTTCTGCTCCGGCAATGCTTCTACCTTTTCTTTATCACGTACCTGCTGCAATTGCCTTCTTGAACCCATGTATGCGGCCACCGAGCAAGATACTCCCAGGATTATGAAAGGAATTTTGGGAAAGCCGGGAATAAGTGCAAACAGAATCATCATGGCACCGGCAACCCCTAAAACCTTTGGCCTGGAGAAAAGCTGATCAGTAATCTCCTGTCCAAGATCATTCTGTGAAGCGGCTCTGCTGACCAGAATACCTGAACCCACAGAAATCATTAAAGCAGGAATCTGAGAAACTAACCCGTCGCCTATTGTAAGAGTAGTATAGGTGGATAGTGCTGTGCTGAAATCCATTCCCATTTGCGCAATACCGATAATAAATCCCCCAATAACATTTATCAGGGTGATAAGGATCCCGGCAATCGCATCACCTCTGACAAATTTCGATGCTCCATCCATTGCTCCGTAAAAGTCTGCTTCACGGGAGATCTGAACTCTTCTTGCCCTTGCCTGCTCCTCGTTTATCAATCCAGCGTTAAGATCTGCATCTATCGCCATCTGTTTGCCAGGCATGGCATCCAGAGTAAATCTCGCAGCTACTTCTGCTATTCTTCCCGCACCTTTTGTAATAACTATAAATTGAATGATCACTATGATAAGGAAAATAATGGCACCTACCACCATATTACCACTGGTAACAAACGTTCCGAAAACTCTAACCACCTCACCGGCATCTGCTTTACTGAGAATAAGTCTGGTGGTGGCCACATTCAGTGATAAACGAAATAGAGTTACGGTAAGAAGCAGTGATGGGAATACCGAAAATTCCAGGGCCTCTTTTGTGTACATGGAGACCAGAAGAATAACCATAGCCATACAGAGACTTAATGAGAGCATGATATCCATTAAGAAGGTGGGAATAGGGATAACCATTACCACTAAAATCCCTATCACTCCCAGAACTATGACCAGGTCTCGCTGACTAGTCAAGTTCTTGAAAAATGGGGAATTTATGAAATTACTCGCTACCGGGGACATATTTCTTGAGTTCATTTAGGCCCGATTCTTAAGAAACACCTGCTAAAAAGGCAATCAAGGGAGAGATTCCCTAACTGATTGAATCATAATCGTCTATAATAGTATAGCAATGGCAGGAAAGAGGCAAGGGGCAATTCAGGAGAATAACGGATATCGAAGTTAAGAGAACAGTTAGGGCGTAGGAAACATGCCTTGAACCCAAAGTGTTACTCCTACCCTGAACATGAACCTGATCCGGACTCCAGGCCCCAACCGTGCGGGATGGGGCAGAAGAAATCACAAATAATGATTATTTGAATAACTGAATCAAAGTAATAGGAACAGTAATACTTAAGATTTTACCTCGGAACCTTATAATCTCCGTTAATCAAACAATTTCCTGTATTCCCCGTAACCTTGCTCTTCCAGTTTTTCTTTGGGGATAAAACGAAGCGCTGAAGAGTTAATGCAATAGCGCAAGCCTTCCGGACCAGGACCATCGTTAAATACATGGCCCAGATGAGAATCGCCGATTTTACTTCTCACCTCTGTGCGGATCATTCCATAACTGGAATCGACCTTCTCAATGATTCTCTGCTTGTCTATAGGTCTTGTAAAACTGGGCCATCCAGTGCCAGAGTCATATTTTTCCTTTGAGCTGAATAGTGGCTCCCCTGTGACTATATCCACATAGATCCCCTCTTTTTTATTATCCCAGTATTCATTATCAAAGGGTGGTTCTGTGCCACACATCTGAGTCACCTGGAATTGAGTGGAATTGAGTTTTTCCTTTATCTCCTGCAGACTGGGCTTTCTGAAGTTATTACCCTTCATAGTGCCTCCCCTCTCATTTATGTTGGTCTTATAATCCTAAAATCCGCAGTTGAACGCGGCGCATATGCACAAGATATTGAGCGCTAAGCCATTCACGCAGTTTGACCTTATCACATTGTCACTTCCGTTCTTTAAGCGTAAGGTATCCGGTGCAGTGCACCGTTTTTATTTTACCGCTTTGTCGATAAGGCCTGCACCGCGTTCAAGGCTTATCATCTCAATATCTTGTGCATCTGCATCCGCCTCAACTGCGGAATTTAGGATAATACTACGATTCAGATGATCTTTCAAATCTATCTTCTTAATCTGACAACCACCTCATATTCCGTTTCTATGTCCTAATCCATAATCCAATCAATAACCAATCAACCCTGTGTTGCCCGGAGCTAAGATAATAAACTCTTTCAGTGGTAGTAGGATATGCACATTTTTCCTAAGCAGCCGTCAGTCATTTTTCATGACTGGATTATTCTTTGCGTTTACAATATCTCAACAGGCGTGATCCCCAGCTATTGCTGCTATAATTTCCATCTATGGACTGATTGCAGATCCTCAGACCGTTCAACAACATCTCTCTTCAATTGCAGAAGTACTTCCCAGACAGTCTTCTGAACTGATCCGTTCACAGTTGGGGCAGATCTCCAAAGGGTCATCCACAGCACTGGGTTGGGACTTTTGTTGAGTATATTCCTGAGTCTCTGGAGTGCCAACAGGGAACCAGTGCACTTTTTGAAGGTCTCAATGTTGTCTATGATGAAAAAAAACAGGCGTGGTTTCATAAAAAACACCGAACTCACTCTGTTATTTACATTGCTGGGGGTGATAGTAGCTTATCATTATGGAAGATTGCTTTACCTGAACTTGCCGAAGGTCTGGTAATTTCCGGTGCTATTTGACAACTCTCATGTGGTTCAGGTGGGTTCTTTGGGCTGGATTAAATTATGATGTGTCTTGCAGCAATTTACCGCTACACTCCTGATCGTAAAGTTCCCAAATGGCAATGGGTAAGCATGGAAACCATGAGTCTGGGTAGCTATAAAGCAAAATAAAATTTCATCGAAAAAATCCATTTTCATTAAAAAACAAAAGGTAACTCAAACGTTTCCATCTGAGCTACCTTTCTTCCCGACTAACCGACAAACTATTAACAAAATCGGACTATATAATAATAGAGATCTATTGAATAATAAATCTGACCGAGTATTTTCCCTCCGTTTCTGTATTTGTGGAACTGATAATACTAAACACATACACGCCTCTGGAGAGCGGCATTGTATTAAGCTCAAAATTGACTGAATTAACCTCTCTGTTAAAATCCCATTTTCTGACAAGACGCCCGGAAACATCAAATAATGATACACTTGAAAATGTCCCTTCATTATTCAACAGTTTCAGGACAGAACCATCTCTGAAAAGCTTTACAGGTTTGATGTCATTTTTATTCAATATATTTACAGTGCCGGGCAATGGCCTATCGTTTTCCACTCCCTGGGGATTGGACGGGTCAACATCGATTCGCGGCCATACAAGTTTTCCGCTTCTCTGTTCATTGACATTGTAGTCTGCTCCCAGCTCCATCGAGTTCAGGTCGAGCCAGAGTGTTATACGCTGGTATTCTTCAGGGGTTAAAGATACATTGTAATGAGAAGGATTCAGATAATTAATCAGTCTCGAAAAGGATGCACCGACTTTACCAGGAGTGGTTCGTGAACCACCTTTAACCGGAGTAACTATATCTCCGTTTATATAAGGATTTCCATCCCCACAGAAATAGAAGGCATATCTTTTCAGGCTGCCAAAACTCATATCCGGACCCTTTCCTCTTTCTCTGTGACAGGATGCACATTTATTATCAAATACCGGCTTTACAAGTCTGGCGAAGTTAACCGGCTCCACCCCACCTGCATCGGGTTCCAGTTTTGAAGGAGGCCTTGAAAAAGCTAATTTATTGGTTCCGATTTGCACCGCTTTCCATTTGTTTTCATGACATCCAACACACATCATCTGTTCTCCTTCATGAACATAGGTAGCTGAGCGCATAGAATGAACCGCAAGCCCTTTGTCGTCAATTAACTGGAAATAAATGCATTTTCCAACAGGAGCTTCACAGTAAACGCTTCCATCAGATTCTACCGGCACTGTTCCAAGTGACATTCTGGTCAGTGCTTCGGCCGGATAACCGTTCCTTGGCTCATTTATCAACCTGGTCTCTTTGGGAAACACCTGAACAATTCTCATTTTTTTGACTACAGTGTTGGGGGGAAGAGGTATGTCAGCAGTATAGACATCGCTTACCTTTATTGTAGCACGATAATGATCTGTGCTGTTCTTTCTCTCCCCCTGCCAGGTGCCAGTAATTGGTGATGGAGGTTTTTGCCTTTCCTTGACCGGTATGGGATCAATGGGCCTCCATGTATTGCTTGAGTAAATGAGTTGTTCACCACCGAATCGGTCACGCAAAATTATGGTTTTATTCTTATTGCAGATGTAATAATCTTCACTTAGAGGCCAAGCCGTTCCATATGGCCCCGTAACAAAATCAGGCCAGTCTTTCCAGACAGTAGTGATTCTCTTTACCTGAGAAACTTTTCCGTCATCTTCAATTGCAGGATCTATCATTATAAGTTCACCAAAAGAATACCCGTGATGTCCTGCAGCGGTTGCGATATATTTTTGCGTATTTGGAATCGCACGGATATTAAATTCCGCATTAGGCCTGTCCCATCTTCCATCTCTCCAGTTAGAACCGGTAATTGTCTCAAAAGGATGAGGATAGTTTCCATGATAGGACCTTGGATCCCTTCCATCAGGGTAACATGTCCACAGGTGATGAGCAATGCAGTCATCACGGTCAACATAATCCCACCTGGTGTAAACTATTTTTCCATCATTATCCACGCTTGGATGCCACTCATTAGTTTCGTGATAACTGAGACAGATGATATCTGAACCGTCATCTTTCATTGAATGGAGTGTAAAGGTAGGCTTCCCTTTCGTGTGACATCTGCCATACCCGCCTCTTCTGTCCGAAATAAAAGCAATTCGTCCGTTAGGGAGCCAGACAGGGTCAAAATCATTATGATTTGCGTTTTGAAGGAAACTGAATTCAGATGAAGAACCCTCGGTAAGTTGCACCAGACTGGTTCCGTCGATATTGACTTTAAATATGTGGTAACATTTGTTATTCGGTGGCGACCATGCAAAAACAATGGTTTTTCCATCGAAAGAAAGATCAGGTGAAAGAAAAGCTCCTCCAGTAAGGTAACTTCCTTTGAGAGGACCATTTTCAACCCTGGAATTCTTCAAGACATCAACCAGAACCGGATTTGAAGTCTTAAACCCTTTCAGAATATAGAGTCCACCGCCCATGTTGATGTTCCAGGGATTGTACTGGTCACACATGTGGACTTCATTATTGGGGAATTCATATCCTATAAACAGAAGATCATCAAAGTCAAGCAATGGGTTGTCAAAGGCAATGCGTCTGGCTAATGCACTGAGTTTCATGAACTGGTCTTTATTACCTGAGTTTTGTGCTGCAGATTTTGCCAGTGCTGCAGTAGTCATCTCTCTCTGGAGCTGATTCAACTCCTGTTCATACTCTTTGAATCTTGAAGATTTATTTCTTCGCTTAAGATCCTGTAGGAGAAGCTTTGTGCGGCGCAACAGCACATCTTCAGGCGATTTATCTGCAGACAAGATCTGTGCATTGGAATCCAGGAGATCACTTCTTTGAAATTTCTTTTTAGCAAGTCCTCTTTTTATAATAATTTCCTGCTGCATCTCCATATATTGTTGTTCCCAGAAAGACTGGATATCAGTAGTATCTGATGCATAAGCAGCCATCAGAATTGTGCATACAGCCAGAATAGCCATAATACCAAATTTTGATAAATACACTTGCATATTTTAATCGCCCCCCCCGTTTTACTGAGACATTCCAGAAAAATCTGATATATTGTTATAGATCTTCTGATACTCTCGAGGCCAAATCTGCAATCCTTTTAAATTTGTCTTCCGCTTAAAAACTTGAAATAACATTTTTTCTTATCTTTCCATTACAATTTATCAACACTATATATATCCCCTTTGCCCTGACAGGTACAGAACACGTACCGGTAATTCTGTTAAGCCTTTCCAACAGTTGGCCATTTGGCGTAAACACCGAGACACTGTACATGTTTTCTCTGCCATTTTGTCTAATAAAGATCTTTTCTCTTGAGAATATGGTCTGAAAACTGCTGATTTTAATTGTGTTATTCAGGTTGGTTGATGTGGCTCCAGTGGTAAATTCAAACCAGTTTACATTGAACAGATATCCCTCTCCACCGGTGAACTTAAGATACAGGTCATGTTTTCCTGTTACTTTACTGATTTTGCAGTTTTTCGTTGCCCATGTCTGCCATCCGCCTGTTCCCGTAACCGGGCATGTACCAAGCAGTGTACCATCATTGCTGTCAATCCGGATTTCAATGTTTCCACCACTGCTTCCGCAAGCAACCCTTACCAGGAATTCTTCTGAACCAACTGTGCCAAACTCGACATTTTTATACACAGCATAATCACCGTTTTCTATATACCCGATATTTTTTCCTCCTTCAGAACAATTCTCAACCTCGATACCTGATTGACTACTGAAATTTTCAGCTTCATTTTGCGATAATGATCCAAAAACTCTCAGAATCGCTGAAGATTCATCTGAAGTACCGCTGGAATTCACCACATATAATTTATAAGTACCGTTTCTTTGCGGAACTGTGATCGAAGTGTCAAGTCCGCCCGCTTTTGTCATAGAGGGACCTTCAACAAAAATTGATGTCCCGGAAGGAGCAAACCAGACTGTAGCTGAAGAATCACCGCTGCTGCGTATTTTTATGGTACTGCCGGCCTGAGCTTCACAGCTTGCAGGAAAAATATAATTCTCAGTCTCAATGAAACCGGCTGGGAAAATACTCCTGTATTCATCTTGAACTCCTGAGTTTACACAAAAGGTATACTGAGTGGCAGGCCATACATTGTCGGAACGCACCTGAATCGGATCAATAGTACTGTTTGGTGGATTGACACCCATTTTATTTACAGTAGCAAATGTCCTCAAAATCGTCAAATGATGCTTACCTCCAAAATCTTCACAGTTAATAGTATATTTTACACCCGGATCAATATCCAATACATTATCATTTTCGACCACATAAGCAGTACCTTCATCATTGTGCAATCCATAGGTCGGCCCTGATGTGGCAGCAGGGACCCCCTTTACATAGTTTTCATTTATGGTAGTGCCGGGATTCTGGCCTATTGTATAGATTGCACCACTGTCATGAAGCCGGTTGAGAGTATTAATCAATCTATTATAGCTGATAGTGTTATTTTTTGCCGTAGTTGAGTTTGTGAAGTTGCACCAGCCCCATCCCAGATGAATTCCATTATAAGCGGTTGTCTGAATATGGTTATGGGTAATTTTAAGACCCTCAACAAAGTAAGCTGTTATCGCAGCACATCCTCCAAACCCCGGCGCAGTACTTATATCGAAAAACAAATTATTGGTGATAGTGTTATCCTTGCAGATACTCTCAACGCTGGGAGCGTACTTGGCGTGAGTTCCACCATCACCAATATAAACATGTTGTGGATGTCCAATGGTTACACCACTGGAAGTGATATCGGTTATAAAGTTGCCAATTATATTGCAATTTACCACGTCGTTAGCCATGTTTATTCCATCGCTGCCGCTGTGTTTGATGACATTTCCTATAAAATCGATTGAATCGCTGTGATTAACTGTAATCATTCCCGGATGAAGATCAAGAAGTTCATATTGTGTGTTGTGCCAGTTATCATTATAAAAAGCAATAAATGCGTTAGCTCCCTGGCATGTGGTCTTGCCATAAGAGTTACCGACTTTAACAAGATTAAACTCTGTGTTGGCAAAAGTAATACCCTGAAAAGTGATGTTCTTGACTCTGTTGGTGGGTGAAGTCCCTGCAATATCAATCAGTTTTTCCACAACTGGAGCCTGTACATCAGCAGTTTCCATATTTTCACCTGAACGTGCATAATAATAGAGATATTTTTCAGTTTTGTCGAAATAAAACTGTCCAGGAGAATTAAGAAATTCAAAAGCATTATAAATTGTGTGTGTACCTGAAGTTGTAAATGCTGCACCCCAGCCGGGGGTCTGGGCAATTGCTCCATATGGTTGCTGTAAAAGTAATACTCTATAATTGTCACTGGTACTGACAACATCCCTGACACAGACTATATTCTCGTTCCAGGTGGTACCATTTACAATCTCCAGGTCATCCTTATTTTTTGATATATTGGGCAGCTCTGATGAATTGTATTTGACTCCATCACTTTTACTTCCGCTTGTCCAAGCCCAATCAGCCTGTCCCTTTGTTACCGAATATGTTCCCTGCCCTCCTCTGGCAGTAATCCTTTTGTTAGTCATCATAGCTCTTTTATCATTAACATAAAGATTTCTCAGCTTGGTCGAGCGGTCAAGTGGGGCTTTGTAAATGCTTCCGCTATGCAGTGTCCAGCCGGTTACTTTCACTGCACCACTTAAAACCGGCTTTTCACCAGGATAGGCCATATAGTAAATTCTATAACCGTTTTTTCCTGAATCTTCAGGCTTAAATGTTATAGTGCTGGTTACGCTGTAAGTACCTCCTCTCAGATATACTATAATATCTTCTGACATGCTGCTGCTTATCAATCGTACAGCATCACGGGCTGCAGTGAGTGTCTTGAAAGGAGCACTAAAAGTACCCGGATTATCATCATTACCGGAAGGTGACACATAAAATTTTATTTGAGCGGCAGACATGACTGCAGAGAGAAACAGAAAAAGCATAGCTTTAGAAGTCGACCAGAGCATTGAACATATCTTCTTGTTCCCTTTATTCTTAACCACGAATGTCCCCTTATGTAATTATATCAAACAATACTCCAGTAATAACCAAAATTGCTCTTACTTAGCTATAAATTAAAGCATGTAGAATTAATCTTCATGGTTTTCAGAAAAGTTAACAAAAAAAGTGTTCCGTAATCAGGAACAGGTCACAAAAGCAATGCTCAAGATTCCGTATTTTCCTTTTTTTCAAACATTTGCCTGAATTTCGAAATAACTATTGCAGAATGCCGTATATGATAAAAATGGTGATCAAATAATGGTTATAAATATTTTCGGTTATTATCTCTTTAGAACTTTTCTGATAAAATTCCCCTCATGGCTTTTAACGGAGAGCAGATAGACACCAGTAGTGAGTCCCGTTCCCACTTTCTTCACTCCTCTGCCACTTCCTTTTTCTAAAACTGTTCCATTTATGGCAGTAATTCCGTATTCATAACTGCCATTGAGCCGGATCTCAAAATCATTGATAAGTGATGGTCTGAAAGGCTTTTCTTCATTATACATTTTATTGTGATTCACCGAAGAATATGCTTCTTTGAATTCCAGGTAATTCAGATTCATATAGCTGGCATCAAAGACAACTTTCATAATGTGTTCTCCAGCAGTCAGCTCAATATTGTGTATTGTTAATGTTGTCCAGTCTTGCCACCCCCCGGTATTGGGTATTTTGACGTTTTCGCTCACTTTGATGCTATCGATTTCTATATGCAGACTTTTTTCGTCACCTTCGGCGGCTACGCGTAAATCAAGATTATAT
The DNA here is from genome assembly GCA_964411655.1 of uncultured Fibrobacter sp. Taxonomy (GTDB): domain Bacteria; phylum Fibrobacterota; class Chitinivibrionia; order Chitinivibrionales; family Chitinispirillaceae; genus JAAYPC01. Next base: position 1,409 of record CAYPMS010000068.1, on the reverse strand, counting down.
GTTCCTGATCTCAATACATTTATCGTATATTTAAGCCATTCGTTTTTAAGAATATATCCAATATTATACTGGCCGGAAGTATCTTCGGTTGCTTCTATATCAACCTGATCGTTTCTGATGAACGCATTTCCTTCATTGCCGTTTGCATTTTCTTCATGATAAGCTATATCTTCACCACCAATATCATACTCTTCTGCTTCTATATATCCGGGGACCTCGTGTGCAGATCCATTGAACGGTGCTTGAGCCGCCTGAATCGAAACTGTAACTGCTGCAGATACTGTTCTGATTCCCTTATCATCTGTAGCTTCTGCAGTAATATTGTGTGTTCCAGCCTTCATACCAGACCAAACGATGCTATATGGAGCAGTACTGTCTTTTACAATTAAATTTTCCCCATCCAAAAATCTTACAAAAGATATTTCGCCATCAGCATCTGAGGCATTTGCTGTAATGGTAACAGTATCGGTAGAAAAAAAACTGCTGTTGTTGAAAGGTGATGTGATTTGAACTGCCGGTGGGTTGTTTTCTTCGATCTCAAGTAAACTAAGCATTTTCTGTGCATAACGGACCCCAAAAGTACGGTTTCCTTCTGAATTAAAATGGAACTGATCCTTCCCTGGAAGTCCTTCTGCTGAAATTATATGGGAATTTGGAATAACATCCGGAACAGTTGCAATAATGCTGTTATGACCATAGCATACGCCACCTGAATTTTTATAAAGCAATTCACCGACAAGCAGTGGTGTTTGTGAAGCTATAAGATTCAGATCATTAATAAGATTATCATAAACACTCTTTACTTTGTTTGGCCAGTCACTCTGACCACTGTTTGTCTCACCCTGATGTAACAGAATTCCTTTTATTACTCCGTCCCTTTTGGCCATTTTCGCAAGATCCAATAACCAGGCATATGCACTGCCACCATATTTTTTGGGAACATAGTTATAAGTATCATATCCCTCATATCCACTCTTATAAAACAGTGCGATATCACAACCAGGAATACCTACAACCACAACACCTACTTTAATATTGGAAGGAAGGTTTTCCACCATTGTTCTTCCAAAATAATCAGATGGGCCTAATCCTCCATTACATCCCCACAGAGGAGGAACTGCCGGATACCATTTACCAAATGTTCTGTTAAGGTTTGGGCAGTCGATCGGTTCCATCATCTGAAAACGGTTGTCAACTGTTTTGTCCTGGGCTTCTATTGTACCGGCACCTGCCATATTGGACTGCCCGAAACAGAGATAAATGTGAAAATCTGGATCCTGAGAGAATGCAATGGAAATCAGCACCAATGGAATAAAACAAAGATAGAAGCTCAATCCTAAATTTTTCATTAAATAATTCACTATCATCCCACATTAACAAAGTAACACCAAATAACTGCCTCAAATCGC
>CAYPMS010000067.1:0-18957 GCA_964411655.1 uncultured Fibrobacter sp. | reverse complement strand
GGGTGTAGTTATCGGTTTTATCGGAAATGATTTTTATGCTGTTTTTGTTGGCACCAACTGTACCATCGGAACCCAGACCATAAAAAAGTGCACTGATGCAGTGATCGGTATCGATAGTGAAGCTTTTGTCAAAATCAAGAGAACTGTTGGTGACATCATCGTTGATACCGATGACGAAATGATTCTTGGGATTAGCCTTGGCAAGCTCATCGTAGATGGCCACCACCATGGCAGGAGTAAACTCTGCAGAGCCAAGACCATAACGGCCGCCGATAATGACCGGATATGAAGAGAATTTGGAGCTGCCACTCTGCATCGCTTCACCGATAGCGGTACGTACATCTTCATAGAGCGGCTCACCCATGGAACCGGGTTCTTTCGTTCTGTCAAGAACAGCGATTTTCTTGACGGAAGCTGGAAGGGCAGCAACAAGAGCATTCATGTCAAAAGGTCTGAACAGGCGAACCTTCACCAGTCCGATTTTCTGGCCTTTGGCAACTAGATAATCCACAGTTTCATGAACTGTATCACAACTTGAAGCCATGGTAATTATTACTCTATCGGCATCGGGTGCACCAACATAGTCGAAAAGGTGATACTGACGGCCGGTGAGTTTTGCAAACTGATCCATGTACTTCTGCACGATTGCAGGGCAGGCCTGATAAAACTTGTTAACTGTCTCACGACCCTGGAAATAAACATCAGGGTTCTGAGCTGTACCTCTGAGGGTCGGATGATCCGGGCTCATTGCGCGTGCGCGGTGTGCAGCAACCAGATCGTTATTTATCATGGCACGCATGTCATCGAAGGTAAGCTCTTCAATTTTCTGGAGTTCATGAGATGTGCGGAAACCATCAAAGAAATGAAGGAAAGGAACCCGGGCTTCCAGTGTGGCAGCATGAGCGATAAGAGCAAAATCCATAGCTTCCTGAACGCTGGAAGAAGCAAAAAGGGCAAAACCAGTCTGCCTTACAGACATTACATCACTGTGGTCACCAAAAATGGACAAACCCTGGCAGGCCAAAGCACGGGCGGTTACGTGAAAAACCGTTGGCAACAGTTCACCGGCGATTTTGTACATATTGGGGATCATCAGAAGAAGACCCTGGGAGGCAGTAAAAGTTGTGGTCAATGCTCCGGCACTTAGGGCACCATGAACAGCACCTACCGCACCGCCTTCAGATTGAAGTTCTGAAACCAGAGGTACAGTTCCCCAGATATTTTTCTGGCCAGCTGCACTTTTTTCATCGGATATCTCTCCCATAGGTGAGGAGGGAGTAATAGGGTATATTGCAATTACTTCATTAACTGCATGGGCCACGTGAGCACAGGCGGAATTTCCGTCGTGAGGTACTTTTGTTCTGGACATATAAGCTCCTCTAATATAAAGTGAGTGCAAAAATTCGGTGTTTTGAAAAGACTAACAATATAAATCTCAAACAGACTTCATTCAACAACTGATTTAATTCCGCAAGTCAGAGGCAAATTACAAAGAATAATCAGCAATCAAAAAAAGCCGGCATTTGAATTCGGTTTAATCTTGTCTTTTATTTAGTGTCGGCAACATTATCTATTTTATATTCACGGCAGTATTTACAGATGAACAATTTTTCCCTTTTTTGATCCCATTGCTGTTTTCCAGATAAATGAATAGAAGAACAATGAGGCCACCTGCTACTGCTGCTAATACAGTAGTGATTTCATTGCTTCCAAAACCAGCAGGCATTTTATTGGAAAGGTAAATAATTTCTTCACCAACCCGGGCAGTTCCCTTAAAAGGCCAGATAGCTGCGAGTGATCCTAAAACCAGGCCCAGCAAAAAACTGATGGTCACATCGTACCATCTTTTTAAGGCAAAATCGATGAAGCGGGTACATGCAACAATTCCTATTATACACCCTGCGGAGAATGCTCCCAGCGTTAAAATGTCAAGCTGGGCAATTGCTTTGAGAATTGAAAAATAAACCCCCATCAATAAAAGAAGGAATGAACCGCTGATTCCTGGAAGAATCATGGCAGATATACCCACAACCCCTGCCAGTACGATAAATGCAAGATGACCAGGTGAGTGGTCAAACTTTTCTCTTTCCAAATGTATAGCACCGGAGGCTTTTTGCTGTTCTATCTCATATTTAACCTGCGCACGGTGAATCTTCTGTTCATCTGTTCCTAAAGAAGAGATGGCGATTACTCCCACTGTGGCCAGGATTACAGCCATTATAGAGAAGAAAGAGTGTTTTTTTATCAGCTTGAATGGAACCCATGCAGAGACAATAACCAGACCGCAGAAAAAACCATAGGTGGGATCATGGAAATGTTCCAGCAAATAGGTCATTACTTTTGCCAGTGCACCAATGGAAATGAGTGCACCAGTCAAAATGGAAGCCAAAAAGAAGGCATCGATCCGATGCAGCTCGGCAATAAAGTTTTTCCAGCCATTCTTATTAAATTTAAACAAGCCGAAGAACGCTTTCACCGTTTCAAATGAAATATTGTTAATGGCACCAATCAGCCTCTCATAGATTCCAAGTACCAGTGCCAGAGTGCCACCGGAAACTCCGGGAATTATATTGGCTACTCCGATTACCATTCCTTTGAGAATGTTGATGAGGTTCAATTTGTTTTCCCTTTTGTAATTGAGGATGAATGTAAATCAATTATTTATTAAAAGAATAGTGCTGCATGCTTTATCAACAGCACATTTGGTTATCAATATTCCCGCCTTGATAATTTCCCGATATTTTCCATTCCTCTTCATCCAGAACCCCTTCTTCCTAATAAAAGGGTACACCTCCCGAGGAATGATACTTTTATTTCGATAATCGATATTTCTTCTCTCCATACTTCCTGATATTGTTGGTTGGGCAGTAAATTTTATTGAATTTCTTCCCAGCCGTGTTCACCGATCAATGGGACAAAAACCACATTACCCATGGTTTGGCAATCAAGACCATTCTCGGTTTTGTCGTAAATTTCAAGTCTCTGATTTTTTTTATCCCCTGTAGGAATGATCATCCGTCCACCAACAGACAGTTGATCAGAAAGGGTTTTGGGCACAACCGGCGCCCCAGCCGTAACGATTATCTTATCGAAAGGTGCATTCTGCAGCCATCCGCAGGTTCCATCACCGATTTTGAAGACAATATTGGCAAAACCCATCTCACGGAGTCTCTTTCTGGCGGCTTCCCCCAGTTCGCGGTTTCTCTCAATTGTATAGACTCTTCTGGAGAATTGAGCCAGGATTGCGGTTTGAAATCCTGAACCGGTACCGATTTCCAGGATTTTTTCATCCTTTTTTAACTGCAGCAACTGTGTCATTAATCCCACGATAGAGGGCTGAGAGATGGTCTGTCCAAAACCTATAGGCAGCGCATTGTCATCATAAGCCTGCATGTACATCGCTCCATCAACAAACAGATGCCTCTGTACTTTACGAAATGCATCCAGCACCTGCTCATCTGTGATACCCTTCTCACGTAACTTCTTTATTAACCTTTCACAGCCGACTTTGGGATTGAGAAATTCAGTTTTCATCAGAGTAAATCTTTTTCCATAAAACCTGAGGTAGTATTTTATTCTGACAGTCAGCTCAGAATGACCGGGTAATGGTTTTCTGAGTTAAAAGGATTACCCAGGTGTTTGTTGTTTGCATCTGCTCCAGACATCTATTACGGCTTTAACCCACCTGAAAGTATCCTTTAAATGCGAAATGTGACTGGGGCCGTTTAAATATAATGTCTGCACATCTGTGAAACCGATCTGAAAACCCAGTTTGGCAGCCTTGATTATTACTTCGGATTCCATCTCAAACCGCTGATATTCGATTTTCAGTTTTTTAAGAAGTTCGCAGGAATAGATCCGGTAACCGCACTGGCTGTCCAGTATAGGTACACCGGTAAAAACAGAGAGAATAAATGAGGTTATTCGGTTAGAACAGATCCGGGCAAAAGGCATTACTCCGATTTTCATAGTGCGGCATCCGATGCTCATTCCCAGGAGTGGATCTTTTTGAACCGAATCCAGAAATTTTGTCAGATCCTCGGGTGCATGCTGTCCATCTGCATCCATGGTGATGATCCATCTGGCCTTTTTCTGACCGATGAGGAATTTAAATCCGGTATCTAAGGCTGCTCCTTTTCCTCTGTTCACAAGATGCTTGAGGCACACGATTTTGTAAGTATCGCAAAGCTGCTCCGTTTCGTCACCGGAAGCATCATCGACAACACAGATTTGTTTCTGAGGGACTATCTTAAACAGTTTAGGGAGAAATTCCTTGAGCAGCTCGGCAGATCTATAGGATGGAATAAGCACAAAAGTGTCTTCAGGCCAGTTTGGCATTAGCGATTAGCCTTTCTTCGATGATCTGGGAGAATTCTTCTATGGACTTTCCATCACTACTCAAAGGCTCACTTACCACTACATCCATTTTAGTGAATGGTTTAGGAATCATGAAATGATCCCAGGTGTTAAGATACCATGCTTTTTTTGGCAGCACAGAGATAGTGATTACCGGTGCCTTGCTTATTATTGCCAATTGAGAGATTCCGGGTTTTACCTTCTCACGAGGTCCTTTTGGGCCATCCGGAGTGATCACAACGCTTTTTTGGGAATTGAGAACTCTTAAACACTGCCTGAGAGCAGAAAAACCTCCTTTGCTGGAGGAGCCAAAAATCACATTATTTTTCCAGAGCTTTATCAAAGCTCCTGCTCTTTTTCCATCTCTGCTGAGAGATGCAACCGCCGTTAAACCAACACCACGTAAAAGATAAACCATCGGCAGCAGGTTTGAATGCCAGAGACAGAAGATTCTGGCAGTGCCATTTTCCACAAGAGGGTTACAGAATTCCGAGGCTTTAAACCGGACCCGCCATGTTTTCCCAATTATGGAACCTAAGGCCCAGATGGCCAAACTTGTCTTATCGGGTGGATTTTGGGAATCGGTTGCCATTGAGGCTTTCTCCTGGGTGGCCGTATAAAAATTATTCACAACTTATCAGTGTTTGAAAATGGCTAATTGTATGCATATTCAGCAAGAAAAGAAATAGTCGATGATCGGTTGGGAAGTTATAGTTAATGTGATTGAGCGGTAAGTATATCGAAGTAAAAGAGATCGGAACCCCTGATATATTTTAAGCTGGCTTGATTACAGTTCGACAGACTTCCTTAAGAACCCTTTTTAAGAGTAAAATGAAACTGTTTGATTCCCATTGCCATCTTCAGGACCCACGCATTCGAGAGGATCTTCGCCCAGTTATGAACCGGGCTTCTCTGGCAGGAGTCAGCGCAATACTGTGCTGCGGAACCTCAGAGAAAGACTGGGATAAGGTGATTGAAATCTCTCAGGAATATGAATCGGTTACACCGGCATTTGGAATTCATCCCTGGTTTATAGCTACCCGTTCAGAAAATTGGTCAGATAAGCTGGAATGTGTTCTCAAAGAATTTCCGGAGGCTGCGGTAGGGGAGATTGGTATTGATTATACTCTCAAGGAAAGCAATGAAGAGGAGCAATTGAACGTATTTACCAATCAATTGCGCTTAGCAGCAAAACTGGATCGTCCGGTTTCTATCCATTGCCGCAGTGCCTGGGGAGATCTTACAACGGTTTTAGAGCAGGAAAGTGGGGTAAGACAGGGTGGTGCGATTCATTCCTATTCCGGTTCGCCGCAGTTAATCCGCCGGATCCAGAACTTTGGACTTTCCATTTCATTTTCTGGCTCACTGACAATTGAGGGTAATCGCAGAGGAAAGGCCTCTCTGGTACAAGTGGATCCTGAGCGACTTTTAATCGAAACTGACAGTCCGGATCTTCTGCCCCGGGGCTTTACCGGAAACAACGAACCGGCAAATATTATATCTATTGTAAAAGAGATCTCATCGGTTCTGGGCTGCAGCGATGAGACGGTTGCAGAAATTACTTTTAATAACGGAATGAAACTTTTCAAAAGATAAGAAAACAGTAATGGAAAAAAGATTTAGTCGTACAGAACTGCTTTTAGGTAAAGAGGCGATAAACAGGCTTGCTGCTTCATCGGTTGCCATAGCCGGACTGGGAGGCGTGGGAGGTTATGTTGCGGAAGCGCTTGTGCGTTCCGGAGTTGGTTATATCCGTCTGATCGATTTCGATCAGATAAAGTACAGTAATTTTAATCGCCAAATACTTGCTCTGGAAGATTCGCTTGGGAAAAGAAAAGTGGATGTGGCTGAGATGCGGCTCAGGCAGATCAACCCGGATTGTGTAATTGACAAGAGACCGTATTTTATCGACCAGGCAAATGCCGCAGAGCTGATAGATGGAGTGGATGCAGTAATCGATGCAATTGACAGCGTTTCATCAAAGGTTTCTCTTCTTGTCCAGGCCGTAACAGATGGGAAATTGGTAGTCAGCTCTATGGGTGCCGCAGCCAGAACAGATCCCTTGCTGGTGCGCACCGGAGATATTTCCGAATCAAGAATATGTCCGCTGGCCAGAATTATCCGTAAAAGACTTCACAGAAGAAATGTTTACACCGGAATACGATGTGTGTATTCAATTGAAGCTGTGGATACATCGATGGTTTCAGAAATGGATGGTGAGGAAAGTTTCCAGAGGGGAAGAGCACGTCCATCTCTGGGCAGTATCTCTTATATGCCGGCAATATTCGGATTGGTAGCTGCTCATGAAGCTATAAAACTTCTGGTTAACAGAACCGGTGAAGAAAAAGATGTGATTAAGGACTTTGCAGCAGGTTCTTTTTAATTAGGCTTTCAAAGTCCTGAGCCGGTACCGGAGGGCTGAAGATATAACCCTGAATCCGTTCACATCCATGATTCAGAAGGTAACTAGCCTGTTCAGGTGTCTCCACTCCTTCTGCAATTACCTTGAGTTTAAGAGAGTGGGCCAAAGCAATAACAGCCACCACGATTGCACCATCGTTTGAATCACCATTTATATCAGAGACAAATGACCGGTCTATTTTCAGGGTGTCTATGGGGAATTTTTTAAGGTAACTTAAAGATGAATAACCTGTCCCGAAATCATCGATGGCAATGTGGATTCCCATTGCCTTGAGTTCATGCAGGGTTTTTAGGGTAAGTTCGGGGTTTTTCATGCCCAAAGTTTCGGTTATTTCAAGTTCAAGAAGTTCTGGTGGAAGTTTGGTGTCCTGAAGGGATCTATGGACAGTGGAGACCAGATCCTGTTGTTGGAACTGTCTTGAGGAAAGATTGACAGAAATAATAAATCTGGTTCCCAGCTGATCGTGCCATTTTTTTGCCTGCTGGCAGGCAGTTCTTAGCACCCATTCACCCAAAGGAAGGATAAGTCCTGTTTCTTCGGCAATAGGGATAAACTGGGCAGGCGATATCATTCCCAGTTCGGGATGCTGCCATCGGACCAGAGCTTCTGCGCCGATAATTTTCTGGGTCCTCAGGTCGATCTGAGGCTGGTAATAAACCAGAAATTGATCTTTTTTAAGTGCTTTTCTCAGGTTATGCTCTAAAGTGAGTTGCTCGAAAGCTCTGGCATTCATGGTGGGCATGTAATGCTGATAATTATTGATACCCAGCTCTTTAGCCCTGTTCATTGCGGCTTCTGCGTTTTTCAGTAAGACCTCAATCTCATTTCCATCGGTAGGAAAAATGCTTATTCCGATACTTACAGTCACATACAGTTCATGATCGTAGAATTGAAAAGGCAGAGCACAGACTGCCAGAAGCCTCTTTGCCACTCGCGCGGCATCCTGAGGTTGAGCAATCTCCTCCAGCACGATGGCAAATTCATCATCACCCAGTCTGAACACTCCATCTACATCTCTTAAGCATGATTTCAAGCGATTGGCTATGGTTTGAAGAAGGGAGTCTCCGGCAGAAAAACCCAGGGTATCGTTAATTAGTTTGAACCGGTTCAGATCCATTAGAAGAATCGCCATATTCTGCTTGTTACGTTTGGCATGATTAACCATGAAGGTTAGCCGGTCATGAAGCAGAATACGATTGGGCAGATTGGTCAGCATGTCATAGTAGGCATGGTTTTGAACCTGCCGGCTGTTATTTATATTCTTTGTTAAATCGGTTAAGAGACCCACATAAAGAGAGAGTTCATCCTTATCATCATAGATTGGGATTATGGTGAGCCACTGAAGGTAAATTTCACCATTTCTCCTGCGGTTCCAGATCTCTCCCTGCCATTTTCCTTGCGTATTGATCGATTCATAAATCCTTTGGTAAAATGCTGCATCATGTCTGTTGGATTTCAGTATTGATGGTTGTTTTCCCAGAACCGACTCCTGATCATAACCGGTTATGCTGGTGAATTCAGGGTTTACCTTAATGATATTCCGATCTTTATCGGTTATTATGATTCCTTCGGTGGTGTTATAAAAAAAAGCGTTGGCAAAATGTTTTGCGTTGTCTATGGGAAGCAAGCTGTTATGAATGAATGAAGAATTGACTTCGGTTCGCGTTTTTCTGGAATTTTTTTTTCTATTTTGCTTGCGATTGGTTTGCATAAAATGTTTTTCAGAGACACATAATTTTATCCATTTTGAATATTCTGAATTATATCATGTAATGGTTGTTGATTCAACTTAAAAAGCCAATTTAAACCCGGGCTAAATATCATATACCTCGATTATTGTGCAGTGCAGTTATGGCTTTGGTTGTACTCTTTTTTATAGAAAAGCTATATTGGGTGATTCGCAGTATCGACTGGTAGAGGTGTTAGCCTGAATATATTTTCTCCTTTTTATTTAATATCGTTTCCAATAAAGGATTTCACAGTGGCGGATTTCAATTTGACATCTATTGAAGAAGAAGAGGGCTGCATAAGCTCTCCAGACACTATCGATCAAGGTATTCATTTATACAGGACTCATACCTGTAACGAACTGAGAGTAGAACATATCGGAATCAGAGTACGCTTAAGCGGCTGGATTCATAATCGCCGCGATCATGGGGGAGTTCTCTTTATTGATTTGAGGGATAATTATGGGATAACTCAGGTGGTTATCTACCCTGAGCAGCAGTTCCAGAAAATACTGGCTCATCTTTCCAAAGAAACAGTGGTTCGTTTTGATGGGGTGGTTGCTAAGAGATCTGCTGAAAATGTGAATCCCAAACTTCCGACCGGAGCCATAGAACTGGTAGCGGATGATTATGAGGTTTTGAGTGCCTGCGAGGCGACTCCGTTCAGTGTTTTCCCTGAAGATCCTATCCCGGAAGAGATGCGACTGGAGTACCGATATCTGGACCTCAGGAGAAGTAAAATTCATCAGAATATAATCCTGCGTTCAAAAGTGATTGCTCATCTGCGTCAGGTGATGACCAGATTAGGTTTTAATGAGTTTCAGACACCTATTCTCACCAGTTCATCTCCTGAAGGGGCGAGAGATTTTCTGGTTCCTTCCAGACTTCATCCTGGCAAGTTTTATGCACTTCCCCAGGCTCCGCAGCAGTTTAAGCAATTGCTGATGGTAGCCGGTTTTGATCGTTATTTTCAGATTGCTCCCTGTTTTCGTGATGAAGATGCCAGGGCAGACCGCAGCCCTGGGGAGTTTTATCAGTTGGATATAGAAATGTCCTTTGTTACTCAGGAGGATGTTTTCAAAGTCGTTGAAGAGGTGCTTTACAGTGTCTTTAACACTTTCAGCTCCTGGGATGCTGATAAACCTCCTTTCAAAAGAATTCCTTATTGGGAAGCGATGCTTCATTATGGAACCGATAAACCGGATCTGCGCAATCCGCTTATAATCGAAGATGTGTCTTCACTTTTTGAGAATTCCGGTTTCAAAGTATTTGCATCTGCTGTTTCTCAGGGTGCAGTGGTTCGGGCGATAGTGATTAAAAATGGCGCTTCTCAGCCCAGAGCATTTTTCGATCGCATGGTTCAATTTGCTCAGTCAATTGGTTCACAAGGTCTGGCATATCTTACCTGGAATGATAATGAGGTAAAAGGTCCTATAGCCAAGTTTCTGGACAAGCAGAAATTGGATGCTCTTGCTGCAGAGCTGAAAACCGTTTCCGGAGATGTAGCTTTTTTTATCTGCAATGATGAGAAGAAGGCAAACAAGATTGCCGGTGAGATCCGTAACCGTCTGGGAGAAGAGCTCAATCTTATAAGTAAAAATGTTTACCGGTTCTGCTGGATCACAGACTTTCCCATGTATGAGCTTAATGAGGAGACCGGTAAGATTGAATTCTCTCATAACCCTTTTTCCATGCCTCAGGGGGGAATGGATGCTCTGCTGAACAAGGATCCGCTTCAGATTCTGGCACATCAATACGATATTGTCTGTAATGGAATCGAGCTCTCCAGTGGTGCCATCAGAAACCACAGGCCAGATATTATGTATAAGGCATTTGAACTGGCCGGTTACACCAAAGAGGAAGTTGATAGTAAGTTTGCTGGCATGATAAATGCCTTTAAATACGGTGCTCCACCTCATGGAGGAATCGCTCCCGGTGTTGACCGAATGATCATGCTGCTTGCCGATGAGCCAAATATCCGGGAAGTGATTGCTTTCCCCATGAACCAGAAAGCACAGGATCTGATGATGAAAGCTCCCTGTGCGGTTACCGAAAGGCAACTCAAGGAACTGCATCTGAAAACCGTAAAGTTCAGCTGAGGTAGGTATGAGGCCGGTATCGGCATACAGATTCTTGGGGGCCGTTGTTTTACTGGTCATATTCTGTCTTCCGGGGATAAGGTCAACCCATGCCATGCTGCTTATCCCCATGGACAACACTCAGACCGATCATCTCAAAGCCTATGGTGTTGTTTACAAAATGCTTCAGGCGGGCATGCGGGTTTCATGGCTGCTTAATTACCGTGGCGGCTCGTTTGTCCTGGATGATTCTCCTGATTTTGAATTAAAATCCAGAGTAGCTGGTGTAAAAATTATAAAAATCAGTTCAGATGACTGGGTTTCCATTCAATCTACCATTAAAGACAACAATATGGAGAAGGTCTTTCTTGAAAAGGCTCCCAAAATTGCTGTCTATACCCCTCCAGGCAAACTTCCCTGGGATGATGCTGTAACCATGGCATTAACTTATGCAGACATTCCCTACGACAAGATCTACGACAAGGAAGTGGTGGGAGGCAGACTTTCCAGGTACGACTGGCTGCATCTGCACCACGAGGATTTTACCGGTCAATACAGCAAATTCTACAAAGGATTCTCTCAGAGCCAATGGTATCAGCGTCAGAAGATGGAGCTTGAGCAGATAGCCGCTTCTCTGGGGTTTTCCAAAGTTACTGATTGCAAAAAGGCGGTAGCTTTGGCAATACGTCAATATGTGGAGAAGGGCGGGTTTCTCTTTGCAATGTGCAGTGCCACAAACACTCTGGAAATCGCTCTGGCTGCATTGGGTACCGACATAGTGGCAAAAGAGTATGATGGTGATGGGGTGGACCCTCAATACAGAGAAAAACTGGATTTCAGCAACTGCATGGCATTTGAGAATTTTCAGATAGTGACCGATCCATTCGAGTCCTGTTTCGATAACATAGATGTCAATCTGGTGAATACGCCTCTGCGCCAGGAGGCCAGAGATTTTGTAATATTTGATTTCAGTGCGAAACTCGATCCGGTACCTGCAATGCTGGTACAGAACCATAGTAAGACCATCAGGGGATTTCATGGACTTCTTACCTCTTTTAATCGAAATGTGATTAAAAAAAGCGTAATAGTATTGGCTGAGGTTTCCGGAACCAACATGGTCAACTACATTCATGGTATTTTTGGAAAGGGGCAGTTTGCATATCTGGGCGGCCATGATCCGGAGGACTATACTCACGCAGTAGGGGATCAGCCTACCATGCTGGAGCTTCATAAGAACTCTCCCGGATACCGGCTTATTCTTAACAATGTCCTTTTTCCTGCTGCAGAAAAGAAAGAAAAGAAAACTTGATTATATGGTTTACAATAAAAAAGCGGTGATATCCTGGTGTTTCTATGACTGGGCTAATTCTGCATTTGCGCTGACAGTGATGGCGGGTTTTTTTCCGGTATTCTTTAAAAGTTTCTGGTGTAGTGGGGCCGAAGCCACTCTGAGTACTGCGCGGCTTGGATTTGGCAATGCTGCTGCGGGGCTGATAGTCGCACTTCTCTCGCCTTTTCTGGGAGCTCTGGCTGATTCTGGTGTTGCTAAAAAGAAACTGCTGGGATTTTTCGTTCTGCTGGGGACCATTTCCACAGGTTTACTTTTTTATATCAGTGAGGGAGAATGGCTCATCGCGTTAATCGTTTTCGCTCTTGCCTGTGTTGGATACAACTGTGCCGAATTGTTTTATAATGCCCTGATAGTGGATGTAGCTGAGAAAGAAAAAATGGACATGGTATCCTCTATGGGGTATTCTCTGGGATATCTGGGATGCGGTATTCTTTTTGTTTTTAATGTCTTTATGGTACAGAAACCATCAGTGTTCGGTCTTGACAGTGCAGCAACTGCAATCAGGACTTCTTTCATGAGTGCATCGGTATGGTGGATTCTGTTTTCAATTCCCTTGTTTGTTTTTGTCCGTGAATCGGTTTACAATCAAATCTCCGGGGTAATGGCCATTTTTAAGGACAGTTTAAAGAGGTTGCGCACGACAACCCTTAAAATTCTTAATACCCGGACGATTTTGTTTTTTTTCCTGGCATACTGGCTTTACATCGATGGAGTGCACACATTTGTGCTGATGGCTGTCGATTTTGGTATGTCTATAGGTCTGACACCTTCATCGCTGATGATTGCGCTGATAGTGGTGCAGTTTGTAGCATTTCCGGCCGCATTGCTTTTTGGAGTTCTTGCACGCAGGTTTGGTGCCTATACCATGATCCTTGCAGGAATTGCAATCTATATCATGGTTTGCGGATTTGGCTCCCTGATGTTGAAAAGTCAACTTGATTATATTGTTCTGGCAGGGATAACCGGTATTGCCCAGGGTGGAATTCAGGCTTTGAGCAGATCTTATTTTGGAAAGCTTATCCCTCAGCAGGAGTCAGCAGAGTATTTCGGTTATTATAATGTGGTAAGCCGCTTTGCGGTTATTCTTGGTCCGGCAGTTGTAGGAAGTGTGGCTTTTTTAACTCGCAAAGCCGGTCTGGAATCTGTACTGGCATCGCGAATCGGTATGTCCTCTGTTTCGGTTCTGTTTATCGCCGGAGCGGTTCTTCTTCTGCTGGCAAATAAAAAGGGTGATGTTAAGGCTTGATATGGCAATGACCAAAGATAAACTGGGGGATATAGAGACTACAGTGCTGCAGGTCAGAAGTCACGATGCAGATATAAGTTTGCAGGAGTATAAAGAACTTGTCAAAAATCCTCTGTATATCATCCTGGATAACCTGCGAAGTGCTTTTAATGTGGGTGCCATATTCAGAACCTGCGATGCTTTAAGGGTAAGCGGATTGTTTTTATGTGGATACACTGCCTATCCGCCTCATATTAAGCTGCAGAAGACCTCAATGGGTACCATCGATTATGTCCCATGGAAACATTTCGACAAGACTGTGGATGCTGTAAAGTATCTGCAGGATCAGGGAATACCGGTCTGGGCAGCAGAGACTACCTCCCGCTCTCAATCTTTTTACGATGCAGACTACCCTGGTAAACTGGGAGTAGTATTTGGCAATGAAGCGCTGGGGGTGAGCAGACAAGTTGTAGATATGTGTGACAATCTGATAGAAATACCGCAATGGGGCTTTAAAAATTCTCTGAATGTAGCTATATCCTGTGGAATTATCGGTTTCAGTGCGGTTAAGAAAATGGTTGAGAAGCAGACTTTAGCGAGGTAAAAAAAAAGACTACAGTGCCACAGGCTCAGTAGTCTCATTTTATAAATCAAAAATCAGAACAGATCAATGTTCACTTCTGAAGGTCATTCTTTTTTCTTCACGAATTCTTTTGCGCTTGGAAGAGTTCAATCTTCTCTTCTTTTCTTCGCTGGGTTTTTCATAATGACGGTATTTTTTCACATCGGATAGAATGCCAGCTCTTTCGCAAGTTTTAGTGAAGCGCCGAAGTGCTTTCTCAAATGCTTCGTCTTCCCTTAAAACGATTCCATTCATTAAAATTCACCTTCTTTCCGTTTTCTGAATGTTAAAAATAGTCACCTAAAATAGATTATTATAGCCCTTCAATGCAAGTGAAAAGCAAATTATATGCTATACGAGACTGAATCGATTTAAAGCACTACCATTGTAGCAGTTAAAAAACCAAGTTCAAAAAGCTCACTGGAGGCTCCGACT
Source organism: uncultured Fibrobacter sp. (assembly GCA_964411655.1). Lineage (GTDB taxonomy): Bacteria > Fibrobacterota > Chitinivibrionia > Chitinivibrionales > Chitinispirillaceae > JAAYPC01. Next base: position 4,741 of record CAYPMS010000067.1, on the reverse strand, counting down.
CCATCACCGGTGATCCCTTTTACCCGGTAAAGATACAGACTGACTGCTGGAATAATGAATAAAATGCCGACTATAAGGGGTAGAAACGATTTTGAATCATTATAAATGTAAATGAGAATTCCAATCACTATCATCTCTAAAAAGAGAAAAAGCGCATAAACTGGTTTTCCACAGAAGATAAATGCCTTTCCGGATTTATCCCGGGCATATGGAAGAGTGCACAGCAGAAGTCCCTGAATAATTCTGGAGAAGGCCAGACAGGGGACTATCCATATTAATTTGCTTTCTTCTGCCAGTGATTGGTACAGTATCACTCTCCAGAGAATCAGAAAGACTACTGATGCGACTCCATAAGTACCCAGATGACAATCTTTAAGTATCTGCAATGTTCTTTCCCGGCTCCGTACCGTACCAAAAGCATCTGCTGTGTCCGCAAAGCCGTCAAGGTGCAATGCACCGCTGAGCAGGTAGTTTGTTATGCAAAGGATGACACCGGAAAGTGGGATTAACTCAGCAGACAGAGACAGAAGCCTGAAGGTTAACAGATGGATTAAGCCAAGTATTCCACCAACCAGGGGGAAGAAAAGTAAAGCCAGATGAAAACGTTGTGTATCTTTGCCAGGCAGAGGAATAATCGTGAGTGTTCTGAATGCGGTGATAAGCGGGCTTAATAACATAGAAATTTCCAGTAGTGTTCAGGTTTATTTAACAGATCTCATATACTCCGATATTTTTTCTTGCCGGTCTTGCAGCAAGTGTTTCATTTGATTTTCATGGGAATGCCGCATACACACAGATAAACTTCTGATGCGGTTTTACCGATATACTGATTCAGCCTGCCTGCCCAATCGCGGTATCTTCTGGTTGCTGCATCAGAAGGAATGATTCCCCAGCCAACTTCATTGGTAACCAGGATAATTTCTCCGCAATTTTTGCTTTTCCAGTTCTGTATTGATTTGTGCAGATTGTCGATATGTAAAGAAAGTGTCTGGTCATCATTTCCATATTTATACCAGACGTTTCCCAACCAGACCGAAAGGCAGTCTACAACCGTTACAGTATGTGAAGGAAGGGTTTCAACAGTCTGCGGAAGTTCATAAGGTGATTCGATGGTTTTCCATTCGTTACCTCTTTCCTGCCTATGTTTTTCAACCCTTAAATTCATCTCATTGTCGAAAACAACCGCAGTGGCGATAAATAACTTTTCCAGTGAAGACTTCTCAGAAGCCAGTTCAAGGGCAAAAGCACTTTTTCCGCTTCGTGCTCCGCCACTTATCAATACTACTTTTCCCATAAACGCTGGATTACCTCAATTGAGCTTATAAAATCATGTTCATTAAATACTTCAAGGGTGATAATCCCTGAATAGGAATACTTACGGATAATATCAAAAAAACTCTTTATAAGTAAGGGGTTTCCCTCTGAGAGGGAGATATGATCCTTACCATTGGCTGTTCCATGAAGATGAATCACTTTTGTGCGGGGGAGCATTTCTTTAAGATGGTTCTGCCATCGATCCAGGAAATTTATCCACAGATGCCCTACATCACAGCACAAAGAGGTGTTATATCGTGTGGCGATGTTCTGATGCCATTCCCAGGGATAGGCAAGGTTTTCGATGGCAATGAGTTCGGGGTGAGGGAGAACATTTTTAATGTTTTCCATTGTTTCGATGCATCTTTTTTTCCATTCGGAGATTTCTTTGGGCGTGGAATCTTCTGAGATCCCTTCCAGATGAAGTATCCAGGCTGCAGGGTTAAGTGCATTACACTGGTTTACAATTTTTTTTACTCCATCACAGAAAAGTTCTCTTTCGATTCTGTCTGAAGCAGCGGCTTTTCTATCTATTGGCAGATGAACTGTATAAGTTATTTGATGGGATTGGGCCAGTTCACGTAAAATTCTAATATTCTCCAGAGATGGGATATTGGAAAAATCAGGTGATTGGAATAAGACAAGCTCTATATCATCGATACAGGGAGCCAATGCTCTGACATTGGGCATGATATCTGCTGGAATGATATATGAGGTGGTTCCCAATGAGAAGGGAAACTGCTTTTTTACTTTCGGTATAGAAAACATCATTTCCTGGAAAGCTTCAGAGATTTCGTTTAATAGAAGCCTATAAGATATTTTTTCTGCCAATGAAGAGCAACTTATTTAATCACTTTAAAGAATCCGATGGGTTCTTTTCTTAAGTATTAGGAAAAAATGACCACTTCATGTTAAAAGCTGCTGATCTTTACTAAATGAACTTACTTGTACTGCAATAAATAAAATGTAATAATCAAGGCAACAGATGGAATCGAGCTTATCAGAAGAATCGACAAGAGGGAAAAAAAGATTCGCATACTGGTTGTTACCGGTAATGAGATCGATATATATAAGCAGGCTGCACTCAGTGCCGGTGCTGATGATATCGTTTCCAAAGCAGATGACAGGAAATTTCTGGATCTGGTAGCGGAACTGCTGGAGAAGCAGAGAACAAAAAAGTATGGTTGTTAGATTGCAGTTATTCTTATGTTTTTTTTTGCCCTCAAACAGACATCGAATCTGTTTGTTTGAGGCAAAAAGCATCGCTACATTTCTGCAGAAATGCTATTGAATAAATCTGGTCAAAATGAAACATAAAATTGACCAGCCAATCCGGGAGAATCAGAGTTCTTCTGATAATCGGAGAGGAAGCCATCTGTAATTATGTCCAGGTAATCAAACTCCAGTTTGATGCCGAAATTGGTGAAAAACCTGGCATTTATTCCGCTCATGAATAAATTATATCCTGAAAACATGGAAAGAATCTCAGATGGTGAGCCCTTTATGTTTACTCTTTCATAGAGAAAATAGGGAGTTAACTGAAAATTAAGCTTTTTGATGGCATCCACAAAAAGCAGTCCGTAAACACCAACGTAATCAGGGCCGTCTTTTCCTGTAAAATGGTTTTTGGTTTTATTGATATTCAGTTCTGACTGTAATCCGATACGGTTTTTATAGAGGCGAAGATCGAAGCCAAAAATATTTTCCCGTGATTTGGACAGGTTGGTGGTAACAAATTTATAGTTTTCCGGGTTCTGAGCTTCTTTACTGATAAGCTGTTGTACCCTTGATTGTACATCTTCTATACTTATGAGACCGGCTTGTAAATCGGTCAGGGCCTGTGCAGTGATTTTGTCAGTAGTCGATTTGTCTATTGTAATATGCATATATTCGGCACTTTCTTTCAGAATTCCGGTATAAGCACTTGCGCCGATACGAAATACTTCAAGAAAGGGAAGATTGCAGACAAGCTGGCCTCCAGCCGCGACTTCTTCGGGATCATCAATCTGAATTTCATTTCGGCCAGTGCTTGCATAGATACAGTATGACAGATCAACATTGCCCAGGAAAAGGCTGCCCTCTTCCATTATTCCTATCTGTGCTTTCGGGTATATATTTACTATGCTGAATTGTGTTGGTTGGCGGGATGTCAGAATAACCGGAGAACCATGATCAACATTCCAGATACCGGCAGGAGTTATAAATTTACCAAAAGATAACCTGGCATATTGATTCAATTTTAATTGCAAAACAGCTCTTTCGATATTGAATAATTCTTTTCCGCCATTTTGATCGGATGGGGAAGGTACTGCGGGAATAAGTGTGTCATCAGGTTGACCCGCAACAGATAATATTTTCCCTCTTGAATATTGCAGGTAATTGGGAATGTGCTCATATCCGATCTCAAAAAGCATGCGTATTTTGTTATTGGGAGAAAAATCGGAGTAGAGATTGAGGTGATCGAATGAATACTCAAATTTGTCTGAATATTCATTCTTCGCCCGGACAACCGCATTTTCTTTAAAAAAGTATTTGTGAAAAGACATGTCTGCAAAGCCATAAAACAGGAATTTAGGATTATTATCCTGAGAGGATACAACACCAAATATTAACAAAGGAAATAAGGAAGATAGATAGGTCTTTAGACGCATGTAAGACTCCTGCTATATAAGTGAAGTTTAGTGTTATGTTAAGCAAAGGCGAATGAAAACATCTATGGATAAAACCACCTGAGAGACCAGATCAGGGGAAGAACGGGTCTATTTGGATATATCGCAGTACTGGACATAGGCAGATTTTCTCTGAGATCGGTAGTGCTATTCATTAAGATGAATCTGTAACTTTCAGGATCTTAATGGATTAATTATGCAAAAGAATGGGAAAAGATTCAAGCTAAAAGTCAGACATAATGCGGCTTAAGGAACTCTAAAATGTTGAAGGTGAGTCGAGGCTGGCATGGAAACCATTTGGAATGTTTGGCATAACTTACATCTAAAATTTATATTCACAGCCTTATTGTGGTAATCTTAGGAGAGGTGTCCGAGTGGTTGAAGGAGACGGTCTCGAAAACCGTTGTGCTGGATTTCTGGCACCCAGGGTTCGAATCCCTGCCTCTCCGTTATAATAATGAAAGGTTTAGCCAAATCAGGTAAACCCCTTTCTGCATTTAAAACTTTTTAATGGTTCAAGGTTAAAGATCCTTCCTGCAATTGAGGTCTGAAATCGATTGATGAAGTTTATTAACGCGATAAAGGTATTGCTTAACGATATATGGATTTTCATTTTGAAACAGAGTTCAGAGCTAAAATATCTCCTTAAACCCCAATCCAAGATTTTTAAACTCATTTTCTGGCCACAAATTATATTATTCGATCTAAATTTGCGGAGAGGTGCCCGAGCGGTTTAAGGGGCACGCCTGGAGAGCGTG
>CAYPMS010000066.1:2940-19016 GCA_964411655.1 uncultured Fibrobacter sp. | reverse complement strand
ACCCTGTTTAAATTGCTGGGCTTTGAGGTCCGCATCGATGCCAGTTGGATAATTATCGCTCTACTGATTACCTGGTCCCTTGCTCAAGGGGTCTTCCCTTTGTATGATAATACTCTCAGTCCTGCAACCTATTGGTTTTTAGGTGTTTCTGGTGCATTGGGTCTTTTCGGCTCCATCATCCTTCATGAGCTATCCCATTCATTGGTAGCCAGAAAATTCGGACTTCCCATGAAAGGGATTACTCTTTTTGTTTTCGGAGGAATTGCAGAAATGGATGAAGAGCCTCCAAGTCCCAAAGCAGAATTTTTCATGGCAATTGCCGGACCATTGGCCAGCATTGCCATCGGATTTGTCTGCATAGCAATCATGAATGCTGGAATAAATTGGGCATGGCCCAGTCCTCCGATAATGGTGCTGAATTATCTAGGGGTAATAAATATCATACTGGCGATTTTTAACCTTCTTCCTGCTTTTCCGCTCGATGGAGGCAGAGTTTTAAGGTCTATTCTGTGGGGATGGAAAAAAAATATCCGCTGGGCTACACGGGTATCTGCATTTATCGGTTCCGGCTTTGGGCTGATGCTGATTTTTTTAGGGATCTTTTCGATTTTTGCCGGAGGTGTAATTGGAGGAATCTGGTGGGCTTTGATAGGCCTGTTCCTTAGAAATGCCTCAAAAATATCTTACCAGAGCATTCTGGTAAAAGAGGCACTGCAAGGAGAGAAAATAGAGCGATTCATGACACCTGAGACTGCTACTGTTTCACCTGATACCACTGTCGATCATCTGGTAGAGGATTATGCCTACAAGTACCATTTCACCAACTATCCTGTTGTAAAAGATTCACAACCGGTCAGTGTGGTAAATATCAATGATGTCAAAAATATCCCCAAAGATGAATGGGATTTACATACTGTTGAGGAGTTGGCAAAACCCTTCTCTACCGATAACACCGTCACCTTCGATGACAATGCAATCAAGGCTCTCTCAGTAATGAATAAAACCGGTAATACCAGGCTTCTGGTGGTAGATCATGGCGGAAAACTTTTAGGTGCCGTTGCTATGAATGACCTGATCAAGTTTATTTCCATGAAATTGAACCTGGAAGAGGATACTTATCAGACTCACGGATCAGAAAGACAGGAATGATAAGCTCAAAAAGAAACCGCCGGGTATTTTGCCCGGCGTTCTACAGATTCCACAAAATTCCTGCAAAGACACTAGCAGGTAGAAAAATAAGAGGTATTGTTAATATAAAAAAGCGGCAATAAAAGTTTTTAGGAACCAGTAGAGTACCTTCTTAACAATACTCCAACTACGAATGCCAAAGAAGCAGCTCCACTTCCGGAAACAACAGAGATAATTCCGGAGCGAATGGGTTGATGACCCAAAACAACTCCTCTGGCAATCCCCACCAGGAAAAAAGTAACTACGGTTATTAACACACTGGTTATGAATTGATTGGTAGTGGTCTGATAAAACAAAAATGGTATCAAGGGTAGAAGACCCACTGTAATAAAAGAAATAAAGGTGACAACACCGGCTTTTATAGTATTTGGACCTTCCAACTGAAGACCATATTCTTCGGTTAGCATGGTGTTGATCCATAATTGACGATCTTTAGTGATAGCCCGGACCACATTTTCCAAAATCTCACCCTGTAGCCCTTTGTTTCTAAAAATCTGCCTTACCTCCTCACGTTCCCCTTCAGGAATATTATTTATGTGAAATTCTTCGGTTTCTTTGGTTTCCTGAACCTGATCACGTTCGGATTTAGCTCGAAGGAAATTGCTGACGGCCATGCTGAAACCATCTGCTATTAAATTAGCAAACCCCATAATGATAATGACATAGCCGGGAAAATGTGCTCCAAAGGCACCTGCCACAACTGCAAAAGTAGTTACACATCCATCGATACCACCCAGAACAGAATCGCCTACATAATTGTAAGCTCTTCTGTAGCGAAGTCTTTTTCTAATGGTTCCCTTTTTATGCTCTGATTCCAGATCGTTGCTATAATTAGGCATTGGAGTAGGTCCTTTAATTAACAGAGAATCTGCAATAGATGTGCCAGAAGTGAAGGTATAAAGGAAGGTGGATTTTATTTTTTTTCAGGGTGTAAACTTGCGGCGGCAGTCCATGATGTGGCAAATCAAATCAATTAAGAAAAGCCTCTGATTATTTTATCTTCAATCATGGATTACTCTACTTTAAATCCCTCCTTTATCCAGAAGCTGATACCTTTTTCCAAATGATATAGCTGAGAAAACCCATTCTGCTGCAAAATCTGTAATGCTTTTTTTGATCGATTTCCAGTTCTGCAATAAACCAGAACCTTTTTATCTTTAAGATGTTCTATTTCTGAAATTCGTTTTTGAAGTTCCTGCACCGGAATTACTATAGCTCCCATAATGTGACTGGCTTTATACTCATCAATCGTCCTTACATCCAGTATCGTAAATGAAGCATCATCTATTAATTTAGAAGCATCCTGCGGTGTGAGTTGCACTATGGCTGAAAGATCCAGAGAATCATTTTTTTGAGAAGAACAGACCACACTGGTCATACAAATTAGTATTAAATTAAAAAACGTTCTTCTGTAATTTATAACGAACTGCACTTTTGTCCTCCTTAAGATACAAAGAATCATTATGATTAATATGAAATTTAATATTGAGATTGTGAAGGTAGCAATTTTACATCGTTACTTTGTTCTACATGTGTGGGTAGCATATTTCCGGTGTAATTTACCGGGTTCACTCTTTAAGCTTCCTTGCATCATCCTCGGGAATCGATGGGTTAATGTGAAAGCCTGATCCCAACTCAAAACCGGCGGGAGTTAGAAGCCGGGGCACTATCTGAAGAAACCAGTGTATATGAGGTTCGTCAGCCCTGTATCGGGTAAATGTGTGGATTATATAGTTATAATCGGGATCATTCAATAAGCTGGACAGTTTACTTAGAATCTTTTTGAGAATCATGGCTAGATCCTCTTTTTCATTCTCTCTTATATTACCAAATACCGCTGTGTGCCTGCAGGGTAAAATCCATATCTCAAATGGTACTTTTGCGGCATAGGGGACAAATGAAACAAAAGAGTTATTTCGACATATAATTCTTTTGTCACATTCCAATTCACTGTTAATGAGATCGCAATAGATACAAATGCCATTATCATCAAAATAGGTCTCAGAGATTTGTTCCTGAATGCGAATATAGCGGGGCACAGTTGGAGAACCAATGATCTGGGAATGGGGGTGCACCAGTGAAGTTCCTGCGTTGACACCATGATTTCGAAAAATAGTAACCATGACTATATGATTATCATTCATCATAGCCAGGTATCGCCTGTGATAGATCTCAATTACACTTGACAGTTCGTTTACATCGTACTGAGGAATATCTTTTGAATGATCAGGATTCTCGATGATTACTTCATGTTGTCCATAACCTCCCATGCAAAGATAGTTTCCCTTTTTACAACGTTGTGTATGGGCAGCCTGACTCAGTGCAGGAAACTTGTTGTCAACGGCTCTGCTTAACCATCCTGAGCCATTTGGATTTTTAATTTCATCTTTGATTACTGCCACCATTTTTTCATTGCCCGGACAGAATGGGCAGTTTTTATCGTACGGTAAAACAGGTTTATTCAAAGTTTTCACTACCTGATCATGTGGCCGGTTTTTGCGGGAAACAGAATAGATAACCCATTCTTTGCTTATGGGGTCCTGCCGGATAAAGCTTTCATGACTGTTGCAATGCTGGTTAATCATTCTCTTTTTTGTCGAGTGGATTTATATGATATGCAACTTTAGATTTTGTTCGATAAATTGTTTCAAAAGAATTAAACAGATCCAGATATTGTTCAAACAAACGTATCATAAGAAATTTTTCCTGCACAGTTTTACGTGCGTTTTTTCCCAGTCTATGTCGCAGATCCGGGTTTTTAAGGATCTCTACAATCCGCATGGCAGCTTCGTTTATACTCGATACCAGATAACCATTAACGCCATTTTCAATCTGATAACGTATACCTCCTACATCCCCTCCAATAACCGGCGTGCCTTTCCACATGGCTTCAGAAACTGTAAGGCCAAACCCTTCTTTAATTGATTTCTGCAAAACCACCGTGGCTTTTTGTTGCAAAGCATTAACCAAAGCTGTATCATCCTGACTCATTATAATGATACGCTCGCTGCGACGCTCCAGAATCTCTTCATACAATTGCGCTCCTTCCGGATCGTCAGTAGCTGGTGCTCCAAGCAGCACCAGTGTTGCATCCACCTGCTTACGGGCAATCTCAAATGCTTCGATAACTCCTTCCGGATCTTTAAATTTATCAAATCTGGAGATCTGGACGACCAGTGGAAGATCGGTGGGAATATTATAATGATTTAGCCTTTCCTGGATTTCCTTTTCGCTTAACTGACGGTTTTTAAGGGTGAAAGGATCTATTGCCGGCATAAAGCAAAACTGGGGAGTATTCAATTTCTGTAAATATTCGGGGATACTGACGATTACAGCATCATACATCTCCACAAAGGGACGCAAATAGTCCCACAGAATAGGATTTGGGCTTGACAGATCAAGATGGCATCTCCAGATCCAGGGTCCATTCTTTTTATAATGACGGATTATTGGAAGAGGCTGGGGGTCATGAACGATGACAAAATCGTGTCGTATATGGTTTCTTAATGCATTCTCATAGATTACTTCTTCATAAAGGCTTGTTTTTCGATCGGTCAGATTGATGGTGCTTCCCTGCAATGCATTGTGCATCTTTTTAGTAACACCGAAAAAATCGGAGGTGCCCTGAAGGATTCTCCAGCCGGTATTTAACCCCGAAGCGTTCATCAGCAAAGTAACTGATGACAAGAGCTCGGCCACCCCGCCACCATAATAAGTGGAACTAATATTTGTGATGTGTAAGTCTTGCAGCTTTTCGATCTTGGCTCTGACTCTCTCAATAACCTGAGGGCCAACATACTGCTCGTAATCTTCGATTTTAACCTGAGGAAAGCGGCTTTCGAATGGATCATTCATCATTAGCTCCTTTCACTATCAGTGGATAACAGATAGCAAGTAAAGGCCCAAATAATCCAGAGAAACAGCAGTTGTTGTCAGGAAAAAGTTCTTTGGCTGGAGGATAGTCGTTATGTTAAGAACATGCTTTAGTGAATAGCTATATCTTAAGATTCACGTTAACAGCATATTTCATCTCTTGATGATTGTAAAGTATTGCCAGAATTGCTTAGGTACTTTTGAGGGAAAAGGTTTTACGATTAGAATATTTTAAAATACAGTTTTACTTTTTTATTGTAAAAATCCCCATCATCTCCTAAAAAACCTCAATTTTCCCAATTCCCCTGCGAATTATTCTATAATTAGTTATTTTTCACTTTCTTATAACACAATTTCAGCAATAAAAGCAGTTCAATTTCTGAAAAAATCCAGATTCCCGTCCTGGATCAGTAAAAAATTCTTATGGATAATTCAAACACCATCAGAAAAAAATTGGATCAGACCATCTTCGATCAGTTGAACCGGTTTCCTGAGAGTCCTGGTGTATACATAATGAAGGATGAGTCGGATAAAGTGCTCTATATCGGAAAAGCAATCAACCTGCGAAACCGGGTCCGATCTTATTTTTTTGATTCACATGAAGACAGAGCTCATATTCCGGTTATGCTTCAAAAGCTCGATCATATCGACTGGATCGCAACCAATAACGAAACCGAAGCTCTCATTCTTGAAGCAAATCTTATAAGAACTCACCAGCCCAATTACAACGTTAAACTGAGAGATGACTCCCATTTCCCTTATCTGAAAGTAACTGTAAATGAACCTTTTCCAAGACTGCTGGTGGTGCGTAAAGTAGAAAAAGATAATGCCAGGTATTTTGGGCCTTATACTGATGTCCGTTCCATGCGAAGACTGGCGGCTTTTGCAAAAAAAATTTTCCGGTTAAGAGACTGCAGTAAACAACTGCCATTGGCAAAACACGTAAGGCCTTGCATCAACTACTCTATGAAACGGTGCTCAGGTCCTTGTGATGGAAAAATATCGGAGGAAGCATACCGCAATAATGTGTCTGATCTGATAAGATTTCTTTCAGGAAAACGTAACGATCTGATAAGAGATCTTACAGGATCGATGGAGAAAGCGTCTGAGGAGTATCGCTTTGAGGATGCTGCAGTTTTGAGGGATCAGATTCAACTTATAAAAGATGCTTCCAGACTTCAGCAGGTCGATCTTAAACTGGCTGATACAGATTGTGATGTATTTGGTATTGCTGAAGGAGACCGCACAATAAGCCTTGCGGTTTTGCATTTTCGTGATGGCTTGCTGATTTCCAGCAGGAATTATCTTTTTAAACGAAGCACCTGGGAATTCTCTAACACCAATCATGATAATATTTTATTGCAATTTTATCAGGATCAGCAGGATAATCCTCCACCCGAAATCTTACTGCCGGAAAATGGCGGCTTTGAGCAGGAAATCCTGCAGAACTGGTTTAATCAACAGTTCGCCAGCAAAACAAATTTACTGATTCCCCAAAAGGGGACAAAAAAGATTCTTGTAGGGATGGCAGAAAAGAATGCTTCATTATATATGGCTCAAAAAGCACCGGTCAGTGCAATCGATGATATTATAGACTTGCAGAAGGTGCTGTGTTTACCAAAAACACCGGAAGTGATTGAGGCATTTGATATTTCGAATCTGGGAGAATCTTTTACTGTAGCGGGAATGGTGCAGTTCAAGGATGGAATGCCTAATAAATCCGGGTACCGTCGGTATAAAATCAGGACCGTTGATGGACAAAACGACTTTGCCATGATGATGGAGGTGGTAAGTCGCAGACTTCGCCGGCTTCAGGAAGAAAATAAACCCTTTCCTGACCTTCTTTTAATAGATGGTGGACCAGGACAGCTTTCTTCCGCTTTGGATGCTATCAGGCAATTTCAAAACCCTCCACTGGTGGCATCTTTGGCAAAACGGGAAGAAATTTTGTATTCGCCCTGTGTATCAGAACCGATTCGTCTTCCTCCCACCCATCCAGCACGACGTCTGGTAGAGCGCATCAGGGATGAAGTGCACCGGTATGCAGTCACTTACCATCGTAAAATAAGGGGAAAGCAGTTTGGCAGATCGGTTCTTGAAGATGTAGAGGGAATTGGAAAGAAAACCGCACAGAATCTGCTTCAAAGGTTTGGATCTCTGGAGCGTCTTAAGAATGCTACCGTTGAGGAAATTGCTGAAATTAATGGTTTCTCTGAGAAGAAAGCAAGAAAATTGAAGGAAACTCTGTGCCAAAGTGACAGCAAAAGTGAATAGGTCATGCAGTTTTCCGACCGATTCTGAAATGTTCTCCCCTCTTCCAAAAATGAATATTGTGTGATTTGAGAGGTATGTCATTGTGGCATGATCTTTTCGAACGTTAAAGTGCCATTAAAGTTTCCTCTTCGTGGGGCTTTTTTATCCCACTGAGGTTCTTTAAAGGATATTTCCCAGATTCCAGAAAATAATCCTTTTTTTAACTGGCCTTTGAAAGTAAGATCATAAAAAGAAACCGATTTCGAATAATCTTTAGGGAGGTGGGCAGTACCTGAACATGATATCGAAATATAGGTGGTATCCTTATAAACATAACCATTTAGATCATTACTGGTTACTTCGATCCCGGTATAAAAATACTGCCACAACCCCTCACAGGTTAGCAAGCCGTCCTGATGAGTATTAATCGTGATATCTGCATTGTTGCCGGTGCCTGGCTCGGTCAGTTTCCACTGCTCTATTTTTATCACCGGAGTTTTCTCTGGAAGACTTGTGTCGATACAGGAAGAAAAGAGGCAAAAGAACAGGGACAATATTAGAGAAAAAGTTATCAACATATTCAATTTTCTAAATAGTTGTTAATAAAAATGTAGAAATTTATCAAAATCCTAATAATTTATCTATAAACAAAAGGAAATGCACCTGCTTATCCACAACTATGGGAGCGTATCAACAAGTTATCCACATCCTGTGAGTAGATTATAAATCGTTTTCTTCGGATTGGGGAAAAGGTTTTCCATATCAAATTTAACGATTTTCTTTTTTTTATCCCCTGCAATGAAATTTATTGTAACTAAAACCTTATATACCAACCCTGTCTTTTTAAACAGCAGGAGGGTTTTTCAGAAGCTGGAGAAAAGCAGACTCATCGATGACTTTTACCCCTAGTTTTTCTGCTTTTTTCAGCTTGGAACCTGCTTCTTCACCGGCCACTACAAAATCGGTTTTTTTACTGACACTTGAACTAACTTTTCCACCTAAAGACTCTATCTTTTCAGATGCTTCTTCCCGGGTAAAACTGCTTAGTGTTCCTGTTAATACAAAGGTTTTTCCTTTAAGCGGTCCTTCAGCCGAAGATTTTTTTGTACCTTTGGTATTTACCCCGCAGGACTTAAGTTTATTTATAAGTTGTTGATTTTCCACGCGATCAAAGTATAAACGGATACTTTGCGCCATAGTTGGCCCGATCGTCTCAATATGTGATAATTCTTCGATGCTCATGCTAAATAAGTCGCTGATATCATTGACTTTACTGGCTAAGATCTTGGCTGTTTGTGCACCGATCATACGAATCCCTAAACCATGGATCAGTTTATCCAGTGAATTATTCTTCGATTTTTCTATAGAATCATAAACATTATGAGCAGATTTTTCTCCCATTCTGGCCAAAGTCATTAATTTTTCGGGAGTTAGAGTATAAAGATCAGATACTGATTGTACCAGCTGGTGTTCCAATAAATGGCGAATGAGTGCCGGCCCTAAGTGCCTGATATCCATAGCGGTACGAGAAACAAAGTGCTCCAGGGCAGCCTGTATCTGAGCAGGGCAGGAGCTGTTAAAACAGCGAAGAGCGACTTCCCCTTCTATTTTCCCCAAAACAGAACCACAGGAAGGACAATGGGTTGGGGGTGAAAAAGGTTTGCTTTCGATAGGACGTTTTTCTGGAATAACTCTAACCACTTTGGGTATAATTTCCCCGCCCTTTTCGATTTCAACATAGTCAAGCGTTTGAAGACCTAAGCGTTTGATTTCATCGTAATTATGAAGCGTGGCATTCTTAATTGTCGTCCCTGCCAGAAAGACCGGGGTAAGACGGGCTATGGGAGTAACCACGCCGGTACGTCCCACATTCTCATCGATTTTTTCCACCTGAGTTATTGCCTTTTCTGGCTGATATTTAAAGGCAATGACCCAACGCGGAGATTTGGCTGTAGTGCCAAGGTCTTGCTGATGTGAAAAAGAATCGACCTTTATTACTACTCCATCTACCGGGAAAGGAAGCTCATGGCGTTTTTTCTCCCAATAATGACAAAATTCAATGAGTTGATCGATCGAATGTAATATCGGAGAGTGGATAACCGTGGGAAACCCCATATCACTGAGAAATTTGAGATTACTGTGATGGCTGGTTCTATAAGTGTCTGATAACAATGAATAAGCAGCAAAACTAAGATGCCTGCGGGCAACTTCTTTTGAGTCTTGAAGCTTCAAGGTTCCTGCTGTGGTATTTCTTGGATTTTGCATGGGCTTCTGGCCGCTTTCAATAATACTCTGGTTAAGGGTAGAGAATGCATCATAAGTCATATACACTTCACCTCTAACCTCAAATGGTAACTCAAAATCCACAGATAACGGAATGCCTCTGATAGTACGGACATTGGCAGTTACTTCATCGCCTATGGTTCCGTTGCCTCGGGTGGCTCCCCGAACCAGTTTTTTATTTTGATAAATCAGAGATATAGCCACGCCATCCACTTTCAACTCGCCTACAAAGCAAAGCCTCTCATTGGGCAGTGAACGTGTGATCCTCTCAACCCATTCACGAAGCTCTTCTTCGGAATAGGTATTATCGATACTCATCATTGGAATGCTGTGGGTGACTTTGGGGAACTCTTTTACCAGATCACTTCCCACTCTTTGGGTCGGAGAATCAGCACATTTCAGTTGTGGATAGGCATTTTCAAGGTCAACCAGCTCTCGATAAAGGGAATCGTATTGCTGATCTGAAATAAGCGATTCTCCACGTCCATAATAAGCTGCATCATAAGTTCGGATAAGGGCCCGAAGTTCTTCGACTCTATCCTGAGGTGTTTTCATAGGAAGGCTTTCCAATTATTGAGTTCAAAATAAATACCCGATTACTTATCTACCGATGCTTATCAGTTTAGGATAAATTATCAAACAGGCATATGCAAAATAAAAACTGGTTTTCCAAAAGAGTAAGAAACTTAAGTTAATTCAAAATCGTTTTTTGAGGAATCATTTTTGATTAAAAATGGTGAAACAGATTCGAAAATAAACCTTTACACCAAATTATCTGTTGAACAGATTGAGGAGTTACGTGCCCGTATCCGGAAAGAAAATCAGCAATAGAATTCAGGTACATTAACTGCAAAATTGCATTTAATTTAAAAAGGAACCAAGTAAACTCTCTATTTTTTGATGGCAAGTTTGTTTTAAGTCGTCATAATCAGAAATGATTAACATCAATATGCAATTTTAAGCTCTAACTCAACCACTGATTCACAAACTCCTCTGATATTGACATCTCATGGATCTTTCTTTTTTCATTATCGGTCCAGTCATTCCGGATCCATGGAAAACCCAGCCTGGTAATAAAACCTTCCTTTAGTGCACTTATAAGAGTTTCACAATTGATGCTCCGGTTTATTTCCTGCAAACCTATACTCTTTGAGCGCAAAAGAGTCTGATGCATTTCTCTCTCTTTTTCATCAACATTCAAATACAGTGGCAATCTGCGGAAATGGTCCGAAAATGGGATCGAACCATGCTGAAGAACTCCCTTTATCGAACGTTTCTGGGCAGAACCCACCAGTTTTTTACCATCAACCATGATCTCATCTCTGTTTGGAGCAAGAAAGCAGGGGAGCTTTACCTCGCGCTTAAGATTAAGGATATCTTCATAGGAGTCATGAGCCTGGCATGGAATCCCCAGGGAGAGTAATCCTTTTAACAGACATTCGGTGATAATCCGGTAACTTTCTTTAACCGTTGAACCCATGGCAGCCAAATTATTAGGGAAAATGCAACTGTATGTGAGATCCTTATCATGAAGCACTGCTCTTCCACCGGTTGGTCTTTTAATCCAGCTGACCTGATCTGCCTCGATTCTTTTAAAATTAAGAACGTCTGCAGGTTTCTGCATATAACCCAAGGTTATTGTGGGTTTTGCCCAGAGGTAAAACCGCACATAAACGGTGCTTGAGTCAGGGCATTGCTCCAGAAGAAACTGATCGGCAGCCATATTGAAAGCTGCACTTTGAGGAGTATCGATAATAAACCTGATCATAGTCTGGTTTAAAATACCACAAGAATACCGGCGCACAAACTAATTTGTTTTTAACAAAAATATCATATTCGGTAACGGTACCACCTGTCTTTTCAAAATAAAGCACATTTGCGATCCCCGCGGGGTTTTTGCAAATAGAGATCACTATGAAGATAACCTGTATGGGCAGGATGGTAAATTTTTGGTTATACCGATACTTCATGTTTTTTCAGGCAATTGCTTTCACCTTAGCAGTTGCCTGTAGACTTTATCATACGATTTCTGTTGAAAAACTTTTCAAGAGAGGAATTATGGAAAAACTCGCGATCGGAATTGATCTTGGTGGCACAAACCTCAAAGGAATCATATTGAATGAAAAAGGTGAGGGAAGACATCTGACCCGAATCCCTACTGAAGCCCAAAAGGGTGGGGCTCATGTTCTAAAAAATATCATACATCTTATAGGGGAATTAGTCTCTAAAGAGGGATCAGACAAAAACATAATCGGTGTGGGAATTGGAACTCCCGGTTTTGTTGATGAAGATGGGACAGTGTCGGGAGCAGAAAATCTCCCTGGATGGAAAGGTACGCGGATCTATGATGGTATTGCCGAGAAATTCGATTTTAAAGTAACTGCTGCAAACGATGTTACCGTTGCAACGATGGCAGAAGCCAAATACGGGGCCGGTCGTGGAGTACGAAACGTGGTTTGTTATGCTCTTGGAACTGGTATCGGTGGTGGAATAGTCATAGATCATCATCTGTACAAGGGAACACATGGCATGGCTGGTGAACTTGGGCATATTGTGGTAGAAACCAATGGTATTCAGTGTAACTGTGGCCAGAAGGGTTGTGTAGAGCGTTATGCATCTGCAACTGGAATAGTAAATCTGGCGCTCAAACTCTGTTCTGAAGCGGAAAAAAACAATCCCACGCCCTTTGTAGTTGAAGTAAATAAAGATCCATCTAAGGTAACTTCAAAGATGGTTTATGATTATGTTAAGCAGAATGATCCAGTTGCAAGACAGGTGAATGAAATAGCCTGTGATATGCTGGCCCGGGCTATAGGAATTACGCTTAATACACTCTCTCCGGATCGTGTAATTTTAGGTGGTGGAGTTATGATGGCAGGGCAGGTGATTATAGATACCGTGTCAAAATACATACCGCGCTACTGTTGGCCGATGATCTGGGAAAAATGCGACCTGGTAATAGCACAACTGGGTGAAGATGCCGGAGTCCTTGGAGCTGGCGCAATGGTATTTGATGAGTTTGGGTATTGACCAGATAAGCTTTTATTTGCCACTTTTCTCCAAAAATTACTGAAAAATCATAATAAAAAGGCCTCAAAGTGTACCGACCGTTTCATATCGGTACACTTAAAAACAAATCTGGACTTACCGCCTGATCACTGTTCGTGGATGGATCCACTTTCCTGGTGATTTCTTCTGAACTTAAGTTCGAATTAGTATTTTACTTTTTTATTTTAACCCCTGATTGCAGGCCTGCTCTTTGTGGACAGTAATAAACCGATTATCAGAATCTCAGTTCGAAACCTGGTAGAGTTTATCCTTCGCAGTGGAGATATCGACTCGGGTTTCTGTGGCTCGAACAGAGCTGCTGAAGGTACCAGAATCCACCGAAACATCCAAAAAAGCCGTACTGGGAACTACAAATCTGAAGTCTCTGTCAAACTAGATATCGATTTCGGTGATGATTTTACTCTGGTTATTGAGGGAAGAATCGATGGAGTTTTGGAAAGCGATGGGCAGTTCTGTATTGAAGAGATAAAATCGGTTACCGATCCGGTTCATTCCATCGAAGAAAACCAAAACCCACTTCACTGGGCTCAGCTGACCTGTTATGCCTATATTTTTGCTGCAAAAGAAAATCTGCCTTCAGTAGATCTGCGGTTAATCTATTGTGAAGTTGAAACCGAAAAGGTTAAAGAGTTCATCAGACACTGCACCTTTACAGAACTGGAAACTTTTTTTAACAATCTTATAGATAAATATGAGCCTTGGGCCAGATTCGGTTTTAGCTGGATCTTAAAGAGAAACGATTCCCTTAAGGGACTTGTTTTCCCCTTTCAGAAATATCGTGCAGGTCAACGGGAACTTGCAGTTTCGGTATATAAATCCATTAAGAATAAGGGCAAACTTTTCGCCAAGGCGCCTACAGGTATCGGCAAGACGATTTCAACTTTGTTTCCTGCTCTCAAAGCAATGGGTGAAGACCATACTTCCAGGATTTTTTATCTGACAGCCAGAACCACCAACCGAAGTGTAGCCGAAGAAGCGCTCTCTCTGTTAAAAAAACAGAATTTACATCTGAAATACATTACTCTGACTGCAAAGGAGAAAATTTGTTTCAGGGAAAAGTGTTCCTGTACACCGCAAAGCTGTCAGTATGCTCACGGTCACTACTCCAGGGTAAATGATGCTATCTGGGATGTAATTCAGAATAATGATGAAATAAAAAGAGCCATTATAGAAGAATCTGCCCTAAAGCATCAGGTATGTCCTTTCGAGCTGTCACTTGATCTTTCCTTATGGTGTGATTGTATTATTGGTGATTATAATTACGTATTCGATCCGCAGGTTTATCTGAAAAGGTTTTTCAGCGATAATGGTGGTGATTATACTTTTCTTATTGATGAGGCGCATAATCTGGTTGACCGATCCAGGGAAATGTTTTCTGCACAAATACAAAGATCTGCCTTTAAACAGATAAGAAGCCTTTTCAAAACATCTCATGCAGGTATTTACAAGCAATCAGGACGGGTCAGTAACCGCATTAATGCTCTGGGAAAGATGGCCGGAGAGAATGAACTATATACAAGTAAAGAGATTGACTCCAGGCTCTGCTTTGTTCTCCAGGCATTCATTGAAGAATGTGAACAGTATTTGAAAATTAACAGAGGATCGGATAATGATGATCTTCTTCAATTGTATTTTGATGTACTTTCTTTTATAAGAACCTCCGAGCTTTTTGATTTACACTATTTGTTTTTAGTGCAGAAACTGAAAGGTGATATTATTGTAAAGCTTTTCTGTGTAGACCCCTCTTTTATGATGAGTGAAGCCTTAAAAAGAGGGAAATCATCTATCTTTTTTTCGGCAACTCTCACCCCTCTTCATTACTATCGTGATATTTTAGGTGGAAGTCCGGAAGATGCTCTTATCAGTCTGCCATCTCCCTTCGATATTAATAACCGGTGTTTTCTAGTGGCTACTGATGTTTCCACCAAATACCAGAACCGGGAGAAAAGCTACTCCATACTGGCAGATTATCTGGGGCATGTGGTCAATTCAAAAAAGGGAAACTATCTTGCCTTTTTCTCCTCTTACAAGTACATGCTAAATGTGTATGAAATCTTTAAAGAAAAGAATCCAGGTCTTAATACCATTATGCAGACATCAACGATGTCAGAGCCTCAGAGAGATCAGTTTCTGGAGAATTTCAAAGCAGATCCACAGGAAACATTGCTGGGTTTTTGTGTTCTGGGTGGGGTATTTTCTGAAGGGATAGATCTTAAGAGTGATCGTCTGATTGGCACAATAATAGTGGGAGTCGGTTTACCACAGATCTGTATTGAAAGAGAGATCGTTAGAGATTACTTTCAGGAAAATAAAAAATGCGGTTATGAATATGCTTACCTTTATCCGGGAATGAACAAGGTGATGCAGGCAGCGGGTCGGGTTATCCGTTCTGAGAATGACAGGGGAGTAATTTTGCTGATCGATGAAAGATACAGTAATTATCAATACAGAAGCCTTTTTCCAGCGGAATGGTTTCCTCATAACCGGGTTATTGTTAACACTTTGGGTGATTATCTGAAACAATTCTGGGATGAAAGGTTGAAGTAAAAGCACAATTCTTTATACCTGGAAAATAATCGAATATGAAAAGTCCCAATAACAGATGAAAACAGAAATATTTCCGGGAAATAAGACAAAGGAAAGTAAAATATGAAAAAAGCAGAAGATTGTAAAAGTATTGAAGAGATCAGAGAATGCATAGATGAATTGGATAAGACAATAACCTGCAAGTTAGGGATTCGAAGTACATTTGTAAAACTGGCTGCAAAATTCAAAAAGTCAGAGGATGATGTACGAGCTGAATACTGTGTAGGATCTATGATTAAAGATAGAAGAGAATGGGCTTCAGAATATGGATTAAGCCCGGATTTTATAGAAATGCTATTCGGGAATATCTTTGCTTACTTTATAGGTAAAGAGATGACTCATTGGGGCAAAGAAGAAGATGATTCTGAAGAGGTACAGATCTCTTTAGCCGATTTAAACGACGCAGGTACAATTCTATCTTTGCAAAAGCGGGCATATATCCAGGAGGTGGAATTGAATGATAATAATTTCAATATCCCTCCGATGGTTCAGGACATTGAAAGCATGAGAAATGATTTTTCAAGTAATACTATATTGAAAGCAAAAATAGGAAATCAGATTGTCGGGTCTGTGAGAGCGAAACAGGTTGATACTACCTGCTATATCGGCAGGTTGATAGTAGAACCGATTTATCAGAGGAGAGGAATTGGTAAAAAATTGCTCCAAGCAATCGAGAATGCTTTTTATGATGCTTCTGTATACGAGTTATTCACAGGACTGAAGAGTTTGCGAAACAGAAAGTTCTACAAAAAGGCAGGATATATTGAAACGGAAGAATATGATGCACCAGATGGAACCCGAATGGTAAGACTGAGAAAGTATAA
>CAYPMS010000066.1:0-2840 GCA_964411655.1 uncultured Fibrobacter sp. | reverse complement strand
ACACGTGTGCCTTAAAAGGCTACACGTATATCAATAATTGATGAAGTTCGCGAAGAAAAATCGAACTATTCAGACATAAGGCTGTTCTGCTCTACTTTCACGCGACGATCGGTGCAGAATGTGCAATTCGGGCCGTAGAAATACTTGCGGTTTGCCGTGTCGTTCATCAGATGAACCCTGAACCAGGCGGCAGCCGCTGAAAGAGAAACACCATTGGCTCCCTGATACACCCAGCTTCCATGGTCTGCATTCAACTCGTCAATGAAAATGGCAGGCTGATCCTTGACCGAGAGATATGTCTCTTTGACACCATCGCAACTGACCACATTGTCTTTCCCGCCACAGAAGAACAACATGGGAGTGTGGACGCCAGAGAGTTTAGTTGTACCACAAATCGTGGCAAGCGCCTTGTAGCGAGGATCGGATGCGGACATGCAGGTCGACATTCCGCCAAAAGAATGACCGAGCTGGCCGATCTTGGACGTGTCAAGGCGATGATAATAGGGGCTGGCAGGATCCTCATTCTGCTCAATTATCCAGTCCATACCCACGATGGTAGGTAGAGGATCACCTCTTCCTGTAGCGGTGCTGAGCGAAGCTACCACCACAAAACCATGCGAGGCAAGGTGTTTCAACATGGGCAGATACTGCCCACACCACTGATTTGTACCTGGATCGGTTTTGCATGGACCTTTTGGTTCGGGGTTATCCCCGTACCCATTCGCCCATATAAGTATGGGATGCAAATAACCGCTATTGGCAAGATTCTTGGGACGGTAAACGTTGAAGCGCTGCTGCTGATCACCATAGATCGGATCTGGAAGAGATCCAGCCAGGGGGCCCACCTCCTTATCTGCCACTACCTCGAACGGACCAGCCACTGTGGGATTTGCTGTGGGCCATTCCTTGCCAGTCAAATCTGATTCAAGGGTTATATTCTGTTGCTGATTGTCCAGTGATGTAATCGGAACAGACTTTGTCTTGAAACCAGCTTTGGTGACTATGATGGTATCGATAACTGCAGCCATTGCCTTAAGACCACTACTGCTGGAAATTGTTGACCTGGTATTGATGGGAGTAATTGCATATTGCCCACCTTTCAAAGACATATAGCGGAAAGATAATTCCATCTTCCCAACCGAAGCTCTGACAACAAGGACTTTTGTGGCATGGCAATTTCTGGAGATATCGAACTGGTACATCCCTGCAACCGGATTTAGATTGACTTCCTGCCGAAGAAGGTTACCCTTTAAATCGAAAATTTCAATCTTTATGGGTGATGGAGTGCTCAGGGTAAATTGCAATACATTTTTTTTCAAAGAAATGCCATTTTGTGGCGTAATGGTTGGTAAGTTTTTCACGGAAGTACTTATAAAGGAATACTTTCCATCAGTATCGGTGGTATCTTTCAGGTTTCGAAGTACCAATGATACTTTTGCACCAGAAATTGGGCTTCCCCCTGCATTGGATATAATACCCTGCAAGTTAATCGGTTGAGCATTCACTAAAAAAACTGTAATTGCAATAATATAAAAGCAATTCCTTAACATACCTCCTCCTCAGTTTGAGAATTGAGTTTCGCAAATAAATTGATGTTAGCCTAAAAAACACCTTTACTGCAAAAACCGGAATAAGATCTCGTCCTAACAATGTTGTTAATATAATTAAAAAGAGTAAATTAATCAGTTCGATAATTCTATTTTGCTTAGACCTGAACTGACGGATAACTGCCTTTTCATGATCAGGAATGAATTATGATAGATTTTTCACCAAAGAAAATAAGTATGAGGGATAAATTAGAAAAAATGGTTTACACTAAACCAAATTGAGACAGGCATATTTATAATCAGCAAACACTGGCCCCGCGGTATTTAAATGGGCAAATTTAATACTCACCTGGATGAACTTAACTCGAGCATAATGGAGAATGTCCCTCACAATCAAAAGATTAAAGAGTTAATGAAAACAAAGTTTAGTTTTTTCAGGAAAATCTTACCAGAGCTGAAAAGTTCATTTTCTCCAGAACATATATCGTCTGACTTTATTGTATTTTATATTTATATGTTTAGACGAGTTATCATATAACTAAAGAGCCAGAATTATGTTAACCTTTTTAAAAATCAAGACAGGAGGTCTGAGTACCATGAAAAAAATGGCTGTTTCTATGATGATGGTTGGGCTGTTATGTGCCAGCGCATTTCCATTTAAATTAGGATTGGAATTTCAGGCTGGCGAGCAGATGCTTTTCGGTGCAAACTTGCGTTTCTCCGATTTTTTCGAACTTAAACCCCAGCTCGGATTCATTTTCAGTGAGCCCGAAGATGAATTTGATTTGGCGGTCAATGCAAATTTTTATCTCTCAGACCTTGGACGATTACAACAGTACGTCGGTCCAGGAGTTAATTTCGCCATCAGCGATGAAAGCAGCTTTGGAATAAATGGCAACTACGGCCTCCGTTACAACATAAACGATGCTATTAGCATATTCGGGCAGATTGGCCTGGGGATGATTTTTACTCCTGATTTTTCACTGGCAACCTACTCTTCCGGTGTTGGATTGACTTTCTATATTCTTAACAAATAATCGTGAAAAAACTGACAGCTCTTTTTTTCTTTTAAAGGCAGCCAGATCTTAACATGTCTGGCTTGCTCTTTTTATTGCAGCTACCGATTCCAGACCATTTTCCCATCAGATGTTTCTCTTCTGCTTTCATTATCAGAAAAGCCGAATGATCTGATGGGAATTTTATGGCATATCTGTAGTTTGGAAATTTAAAGTGTAAGTGATTTAACCTAAATTCCGCAGTTGAGGTGGATGCAGATGCATAAGATATTGAGAT
>CAYPMS010000065.1:0-19441 GCA_964411655.1 uncultured Fibrobacter sp. | reverse complement strand
TTTTATTAGCTTTTCGATTGACATTAATCAAACTTAACCGGACACTACTGATTTGATACTTTAAAACTAAAATCCGCAGTTGAATGCAATGCATATGCGTCCCGATGCAAGATCGGATTTGAGCGCTAAATCATTCGTGCAGTTTGACCTTACCACGTTGTCACATTCGTTCTTTAAGCGTAGGGTATCCGGTGCTATAGCACCGTTTTTTTTACCGCTTTGTCGATAAGGCCTGCACCGCATTCTGAAATCTCAAACTATTCTGAGTCCTTTAGGAAGCTGTTCTCCAAAAATTCTGCTCTGATCTTCCTCATCCAGAGAACCTCCGCTTTTCACCAGTTCAATGAAGTGTTCCCCGGCATTATGCTTCTGCATATATTCTATAACCCTGCTTCTGCTCTCATCATCTATGTCACGATAACGATCATTTGTTTTTCTGCACAATTGCATCAAAGAGAGCATAACCGAAGGGGTAGGCTTTAAAGATGAAATAAGCTGCTGAGCCCAGGATGCCGCAGTTTCTGATGAAACAAGCTCATTGAGAGGACCATATACTGGCACACGTGTACCAAGTCTTCCAATTGCCCATACACCAGCATCGACCAGGGAATCAGACCTGTTCACTATCATTTCTAAAGCAATACCAGCAATCTCCTCTTTCAGCGAGACCTTAAGATATTCCAAAGATGCAAGCAATCGCCAGATTTCGGCCAACTCATGTACGCCATACTTATCGGTTTTTATCTTCTTTTTAGAATCGGTAAACTGAGCCCGCAGACTGGCAATCAGATTCTGAGCCAGCGTATGCTGCTGACCCGAAGTCAATCCTCCAGCGATCCGTCTCCAGAAAATCCACCACTCTGACCTGCAAGCCTGGTTTCTGGAGTGAATGACACCTTTTTGAAAAATAAACCAGCTTTGCTTTACTCTCCAGTCATCTACCGCATACCCATATCCCGGTCTCAAAGAGAAGCCCATGAAATTCAGCCATCTCACCTCGTGCAGGGGATCTATGGAGCGACCAGACTCGACTTGCAGCAGAATTTCCCATAAGGAGCGTAAAAGCGATGGGGGCCAGGCGTTGCGATCCATGCCGGTCTTCTGCTCCAGTTTTTTCATCAACTGTGAAGGATCTTCAGTCTTTCCCAGTTTGGGACAAAATGTATCTATTATGATATCCCTGCATTCTGAGAGAACTGTGGAATCAACAAAGCCCATCTGTTCCCCGATGCCTTTATGAACCGGAAGATCGGTTCTGGTTGCCGATCGCACATCGAATTGCAGTTTCCAACTGCGATTTCCGGAAACTTCTGTACACCACAGATCAAGAGTCCCGATTTCGGTGAGACGGGTATGAAGCATTACCTTTACCGTATCAGCCTCCATTTTGCGGCCAGAACGAAGTACAGTGCTTATCGGTGGAAGTGCAGACATCTCCAGTGGATCGATTACGACCAGATCTCCAGGTTTATCGGTTGTCCTGAAGCTGGAAACGAAAAGAGGAAACTCGACTGGTTGACGAATCAGCAAGTCAAATGTGCGATTACTGAGCTCAATGCTCTGCCCTTCCTGAAGACCGGCAGGAGCCAGACACAGCGCCATGGTTTCCTCACCGCTTTGCACTCCTATGTAATAGGAACGGGCCAGCCCGGCAGTAATCCTTACTCCAAGACCACGACGAACCATGCCGAAATAGGATGCTCCTCTGGCAACTGCGAGTTCAGGATGTTCGTTTTCAAATAAGACTGGTTCCCAGGGGTTCTCTGCTGTACTGAACCATCTTTTTAATACATCAATTATTCTTTGGCGAATTGCAGCAGAAGCCAGAACTCCACCATTAAAAAGAACTATATCCGGTCTGGCCGGATCGGATTCTGATTCTTTGGAAAGCTGTGTGTTACCATTGCGATGTGCAGTAAGGAATGCAGCCAGATGTCTGGTAACAGCAGGATCAGAAGCATAAGGTAAACCGAATTCCTGAAAACCGGATTGACGGGTTTTCGGTTTTTCTGTCAAATCTACAAATGGGAAGAAACCTTCCAGAAGGATCTGTTTAACTTTATCCTGAGTTATTTCTGTCTGTATACTTCCACCGATAAGAGATGAGCCGGAACTCTGAATAGTGATGCTCATCTTTTCAGGAGGATTGTCTCCCAGCAATGATTCCTTTGCCCGCTGGCAGTTTCTCAGGAGAGATCCAAATTGACGGGGGAGCAGTCTTTTACCTCCCAGTTGCTCCGATTCAATGTAATAAGCCAGTGCAAGATCCAGATTATCCCCCCCAAGTATCAGATGATCACCAACCGCCACACGATGAAACTGGACCGAACCTGGATCCTGAGCTGGCCGAACCTGAATCAGTGTGAAATCGGTTGTGCCACCTCCTATATCACAAATAAGAATCTTCTGTCCGGGGTTAACCTGGCTTTGCCAGTTTTTTGAATGTTGATAGATCCAGGCATAAAAGGCAGCCTGAGGCTCTTCCAGCAGCACTATTTTGGGAATACCAGCTTGCGATGCAGCAGTGACTGTCAATTCGCGTGCGATTTCATCAAATGAAGCAGGTACGGTTATGACCACATCCTGCGATTCAATCGGGTCATCAGGGTGAGAATAATTCCATGCTTCTCTTATGTGTGAAAGATAGCGGGCAGTAGCCTGAACAGGTGATATTTTTTCCACATCCACTGCCCCATGCCATGGGAGCAGATCTGCAGTACGATCAACACCGGAATGACTCAACCATGACTTAACCGATGCAACCAGGCGGGCAGAAACCTGAGCTCCGTGATCACGGGCAAAGCTGCCGCATACAGTTTTCTTTGGAGTGCTGTCCCATGGCATGTTCAAAGAGCCACTCCTGAATTCCGATTCCGCTGCTTCATAATGAAAAGATGGAAAAACTGGCAAAGCGGCAGTTTCACCGGGAGATATCAGTTGTAAAACCGGAAAATCCTCTACCTTAAAAGGTTTACGGGAAGTGTCCACAAATGAGACCGCAGAGTTTGTGGTCCCCAGATCTATACCTATAATAAAACGGGCCTGCTCCTGTTGTTCTTCCATATCTTGCTTTTCCAAAATCGTCTCACTCACTCTTTCTTTTCACGCACACTGAATTCCAGTTTCCATGAGTCATCGGAGATTGCACTTTTGCACCACAGTTCGAAAACTCCCAGCTCGGTTATTTTAGAGAGAAAATGCACTGGCACATATCCTTCCGCAAAACGATCATCAGCGGGAAGTTTGGATTCAAGCGAATCGGTTTCCTCAAGTTCGTTTTCACTCCACTGAGTCAACAGATCACCGGGTTTGTCTTTTTTTCTCACTGAAGAGCTGAAAAAACGGAATTTGACCGATTCCCCCAGTACCAGTCCGATCTCCTCACTTGGTACCTCGATTTCGCTTCCCTCCTCCATACCAAACGGCACTACACACAGGGCGTTTAAGGGGCGTTCGATTCCTGGAACTGCCGGCCCTGATGTTTCTATCCCTACATAGTAAGAGCGCCCTGTCCCACCGCGGATACGGATTCCATGACCCTGTTTAATAAAGGAGTAATAGGCCGCACCTCTGGCTACAGCGAAATCGTAATCTGGAGCAGCTTCCAGAGGAGAGACAATGCTTTTATCAAACCAGCTCTGCAAGACTTCCAATAATCTTTTGCGAAACTTTGCTGCTTTAAATACTCCTCCGTTAAACAGTACGTGTGAGGGTTGCAGAGGAGCTGATTTGTTTTCATTATGCGCTCTGAGGAATTGAACAAGATGCTTAGTAATAGCTGTATCATGCTCAAAGGGAAGACCCAGTTCCTTAAAACCGGAAGCTGGTTTCCTTGAAGGTGATGAATCTGGAGGACAACAAGGGAAAAAACCATCCAGAAGAAGTGAAGAGACTGCACCAGATTCAAGATCAGCAGAAATGGTGCCTCCAATAAGCTTTGAACCT
The DNA here is from genome assembly GCA_964411655.1 of uncultured Fibrobacter sp. Classification (GTDB taxonomy): domain Bacteria; phylum Fibrobacterota; class Chitinivibrionia; order Chitinivibrionales; family Chitinispirillaceae; genus JAAYPC01. The sequence continues at coordinate 15,496 of CAYPMS010000065.1, read as the reverse complement.
CTTCCAAGAACAGTCACCGGATGACTTTTTGGTGGCTTTTCGGAGAGCAACTGTTCCTTGGCGATTCTGCAGGAATGCCATAAAGAAACCGACTGCCAGGCATCCAGAGTAGTTCCTTTTTCAGAAAAGAGATTGCGGGCAAAGTGCGCAAGGGTGAGATCCATATTATCTCCACCCACCAAAATGTGGTTTCCCACAGCGATTCTTTTTAAGATCAGCTCTCCCTCTTCTTCGCCTACACCGATAAGGGTAAAATCGGTTGTACCACCTCCAATATCGCAAACCAGCAGAGTATCACCTACTGAGAGCTTTTTTCTCCATCCTTCCCCCGAATCAGCAAGCCAGGCATAAACCGCCGCCTGAGGTTCCTCTAAAAGCAGCAGGTTATCAGGAAGACCTGCTTTTACAGCAGCTTCCATGGTAAGTTCACGTGCACTGACATCGAAGGAAGCAGGAACTGTTAACACCACCTGTTGCTGAGCTATCGGTGCATCAGGAAACTGAGTGTTCCAGACAGTGACGATATGCTCCAAATATCGCCGGGATGCTTCAACAGGAGAAATTTTTTTTACATCGGAAGGAGCATTCCATGGAAGAATGCTGTCATGACGGTCTACTTTTGAATGAGCAAGCCAGGATTTTGCAGCAGCAATAGTTCGGGTGGGAACTTCTGCGGCCTGTTTTCTGGCGATCTCACCTATAGCAAAATCTCTTCCCTTTCCCCAGGGCAAATCATAGCTGCGTTTCTCTTTTTCCGCGTCAGTAGCCAGATAACAGAAAGAGGGCAATGAAAGGCGGTTTTCGATGGTAGCAGGACCTGTGAGCTGCTGGACATTGAGCAACTCGATTTTGGCATTTTCATCCTGCAGTTTAACATATGCAACTACGCTATTGGTGGTGCCAAGATCAATTCCTATGGAGTATACAGCCGCCATAGTTTAAGCTCCTTTTTGTAACTGATTTTCGAAATATTTTCGAGTTGTTTTTAAGCAGAAGCCTGCTCCTTAGAGAAATGAAAAAAGAAAATGAAATGGATTCAGAATGCCAGAAAGGGACCTTCTGAACTGGAAATTTTAACCCGTTTAAGGTAACTCAACTTCTACGGGAGCAATAATATCCGCGGATTCTTCATTGCCATTCCATAGTGGCAGTTCGATTTTTGAGGCTCGCCATCCATGATGACGTACGGTACCTTCATATGGTGGTTCTCCGGTAACATTACCTGTAAGGCGGAACTGCTCCGGATCAAAACCGGACACCACTGTCAGGCAAGAGCCTTCCTCATTATCTACAAGAGGCTGAATATCAAAGACTCTATCCAGAACAGTTAAACAATTGCGGTGAACGTCACGGACAGCAGCTCCGATCTGTGCATCACTGTAATTGTCGATGGGTTCCTTTAAGAAGTCGATCAATCGTCCTTCACGCTGCAATAAGGATAGTATATGAACAGCATCGTTTCGGACTTTTTTCTCTTCCACCTTCTGTGGTTCTTTGTGTTCCAGTAAAGCTTCCTGAGGTGGCATTTCAAAAAAAGCCTCTATTTTTTCCGCAAATGATTTCTTGAAAAAAATCCAAAAGAAGGTCCGGAATGCGAGTTCAACTCGATTCATATGAAGTATCCTTTCGATAGTTTATCCGGGAGAATTAAGCTGATTAAGAATTTCTATAAAGATACAAAATGGCAAATAAGTTTCAGAGTCATATTTATCGAAAATAAGTGTGGCTTTCCCATTCGCAGGTACTGTTTATAAGATTAAAGACTGAATCAGTTCAGCCGCAACAGGTGCACCGGAACAGGCCATAGGAGGGTATTTCCCCTTTTGCGCAACCTGATTGAGTGCATCAATCCATTGTAAGCTGTAGTATTGCTCCTGGGACAGGCAGTAGCCTATCCCCCATTTCTGTACCGCATTTTCCAGAACCGGATATTCTGCAAAGTTTTCCCTGGGTAGATAGATAAGAGGAGTCCCATTTAAAAAGCATTCTGAAACCACACCATAGCCGATTTTACTGATAACACAATCTACTGATGAAACCAGGTCCTGATAGGGAAAGATCTTCCTGTCCAAAAGGTGAAAATTGGAAGGACTGGAGGGTAATTGGTAGAGACCAAGGAATTCCCAATCAGAAAAGCTGTTTAATTTCTGCCAGTTTGCGCTGTTCATGCCGAAATCACCAGTATAAATAAGCCCCAGTTTCTTGTTTTTGTCGATTCCATAACAAGATATGACATCATCTTTTCTGTTAATTCCGATTCGCCCGGTTACCGGGACTTCTGTTTTTTTGCGGAAAAAGTTCATCTCCATTGATGGCTGCAAAGCGATAAGAAGGTCTGCATAAGAATACTGTCTCAGAATTTCCTCAAGATAAGGTTTAAAGGATGGCGAGCAGTCAATATATTGAGCGTATATATCGTACCAGGTAAAATTTGTGACAGCCACAGATGGAATATTACTGCATTTTGCTATTTCAAAGGCAAAGGGGGTTATATCACTGACAATCAGATCGATCTTCTGTTCTGCGCACCATTTGACCTCTTTTTGCAGATTTTCACGGTTTTTTTCGGCAATTTTTCTGTAACAATCCAGCGTAGCTTCGATATCAACGGTTACACCATCTGACTGCAGACAACCGCAATCGTATCGGGTTTCCATTACTGAATATTGCCTGTTGAGTTCTTCAGAAAAGAAACGTTCTGGAAGCAGTGTCCTGAAAGTTATCTGAATATCGGCAGAAATGCAGTTGGCAATAGCAGTAGCTCTAACACCATGACCATATCCGTGAGTTGTAATAAAATAGGCTATATGCACAACATCCTCTCCTTATCACCGTAATGATTGCAGTAATTGCCCTGTTTTTTCCGGACCCTTTTTTAGAATAATTCTATTTAAAATACAAAATAGGTATTCGGAGCGATCTCAAACTGCTGATAAATTTTCTATTAGGCATCCATAACTACATTTATTATATTTCTCGGCCGTTGAAGATTAAAACTATGCCACAGTAATAATCTCCTTGGATCTGGCATTACAGCCCCCGAAACAGTTTATTGTATTCAAAAAAAACCACAGTTTTCTGATAAATTGTTTTCAAAAGGTGATTTATCTGGGTAATCAGGATAAAAATGAATAATTGTAATCAGTTTGAAGACAGAACGCTCGTTTTTTTTTGCAAAGAACGCTATATTTACAATGAGAGGTTTTAGTTATGGCCAACAACATCCTAACGATGCGCAATATCGGAATAAGTGCTCATATCGATTCAGGAAAAACGACTCTGACAGAACGGATATTATTCTACTGTCAAAAAATTCATGCTATCCATGAAGTAAAAGGTAAAGACGGTGTTGGTGCAACCATGGATTCGATGGAACTTGAGCGTGAACGTGGAATCACCATTTCATCTGCTGCAACCAATGTAGAGTGGAAAAATCATCAGATAAATATTATAGATACTCCGGGACACGTTGATTTCACTATAGAGGTTGAACGTGCACTGCGGGTTCTGGATGGAGCGATCCTGGTACTTTGTTCGGTTGGCGGTGTCCAGTCTCAATCTATTACTGTTGATCGTCAGCTCAAAAGGTATAAGGTTCCCCGGCTTGCATTTGTTAACAAGTGCGACCGTTCCGGTGCCAATCCGTTCAGAGTTAAAGACCAGCTCCGTGAAAAGCTGGGACACAATGCAGTAATGGTGCAGATACCAATCGGGTTAGAAGAAAAGCTGGAAGGGGTTATCGATCTGGTGACCATGAAAGCGAACTATTTCGAAGGAAAAGACGGAAACATTGTCCGTGAAGATAAAATTCCTGCTCATCTTGAAGAACAGGCAAAGAAATATCGTGAGATAATGCTGGATGCTTTATCGATGTATTCCGATGAACTTGCAGAAGCCTATCTTGAGGGAACCGAAACAGAAGAGCAGATCCGTAAAGCAATCAGAGCCGGTACCTTATCACTGGATCTTACACCGGTTTTCTGCGGATCAGCCTATAAAAACAAAGGTATTCAACTCTTACTCGATGGTGTCGTGAATTATCTGCCCAATCCTTCAGAGATCAACTATCGGGCTATAGATATGAATAAAAATAATGAAGAATTCCCCATTAAAGCAGACAATGATGCTCCACCGATTGTCCTGGCATTCAAACTTGAAGATGGTCAGTACGGGCAGCTTACCTATATCAGAATCTATCAGGGCTCGATCCGTAAAGGTACCGAGCTGATAAACAGCAGAACCGGTAAAAAATTCAAAATCGGTCGGCTTATCAGGATGCATGCCAATTCGATGGAAGACATAAACGAAGCGGGTGCTGGAGACATAGTTGCTCTGTTTGGGATAGATTGCGCTTCCGGAGACACTTTTTGCGCGGAAAACCTCAATGTAAGCATGACTTCGATGTTCATTCCGGAACCGGTTATCTCTCTGGCGATCAAGCCTAAGGATAAAAAGTCCGCAGATAATATGTCCAAGGCACTCAACAGGTTCTGCAAAGAAGATCCGACATTTAGAAGTTTTGTAGACCCCGAATCCAATGAAACTATCATCAGGGGTATGGGAGAATTACATCTCGAAATTTATATTGAAAGAATGAGGCGAGAGTACAAGGTAGAACTTGAAACCGGAATGCCTCAGGTAGCTTACAGGGAGACTATTACCCAGGCAGCTAATTTTGACTACACTCATAAAAAGCAGACCGGTGGAGCTGGCCAATATGGACGGGTCGCTGGAATTATGGAACCATTGGCTGATAAAGATTATGAGTTTGTGGATTCAATAAAGGGTGGAGTTATTCCAAATGAGTTTATTCCTTCCTGCGATAAAGGATTTAAACAATGTCTGTCTAAAGGTAAAATTATAGGGTTTCCGATTGTGGGAGTAAAACTTACCATTAATGATGGTAATTTTCACCCGGTGGACTCATCCGATATCGCTTTTCAACAGGCAGCGATTGGCGGATTCTGGCAGGCTTTTGAAAAAGCTAAACCAGAGATATTAGAACCGGTTATGAAAGTATCTGTGGAAGGTCCAAGTGAATTCCAGGGAAATATCCTGGGTAGTATTAATCAGCGCAGAGGAATGATTATAAGTACTACTGAGGAGAGTAATTTCACCAGAATAGAAGCTGAAGTTCCTTTGAGTGAAATGTTTGGCTATTCTACAGTTTTACGTTCTCTTACCCAAGGAAAAGCCGAGTTTACTATGGAGTTTCTCAAATATGGTAAAGTGCCTGCTTCTATCGCAGAACAATTGAAAAAACAGTATCAGGAAGATAAGAAAACCGATAGCAAGAAGGGTAAATAAGGAGGCAGCTAATGGTTAAAAAAGAGCTTATAACCAGGAGCCCATTGCGAATCCTGGAGAAGTCAACCCAAGGTGGAGTCGGGAAAGGTAATATCGGTGTTATAGCTGCTCGTAAAGGCGTGGGTAAAACCGCCTGCCTTGTGCATATCGCTACCGACCAACTGTTTCAGGGCAAACATGTCATTCACGTGTCCTATGCCAATGACACAAGTCATATCGTCTCATGGTATGAGGATATTTTTCAGGAAATTTCTCGCCGTTATAAACTTGATTGCACAATGGATGTTCATGATGATATAATCAAACGAAGAGTAATCATGAATTTTCGTCAGGATGGTGTCCAGGCAGAACAGGTGCAAAAAGGTATACGTTCCATGATCCAGGGAGGAAACTTTTCTGCAGACCTGGTTATAGTCGATGGTTACGATTTCTCCAGAATTTCCGCCGAAGAGTTTTCCGGTTTCAAAAAACTGGCAGAAGAGCTGGGAATAGAGATCTGGTTCAGTGCAACTTTACACAGAGACAGCTCTTTTGTTAATGGTATACCGTCGGTTCTGATTCCAGTGATGAATTATCTGGCTATCATTATCCTGCTGGAACCCAGAGAAGGTCATATTCATCTGAAACTGGTGAAAGATCATGATTCTACTCCTTCTGAAGATTTACATCTTAAACTGGATCCTCAGATCCTTCTGATAGCAGAGGAAGCCTGAAAGATTATTGCAAGTACAGTTGACCCTGTACTTGCAGTTCTTCCCTAAAATCAAACTTCTAGAGGTATCCAGCAGTAACGTCCGGAAAGGATAACGATGAGAATACCTCTTAGCTTCTTTATCCTGTTTCTATTGTCTTTCTTTATCTTTGCAGATAAAAACAGTTCTGTAAAAAAGCTGCCCAGAGATCCCTTCGAAATTCATTTAGCCAACCTGTCGGTAACCTTTAATGAGAAAAGCAAGGAATGTGAAAAGGTCAGAATTACCTACCCTGATTCAAAAGACATGGTGATTATTACTGCCACAGATGATATCTTCCTCAGAGCTACACGCAACGGAACCGAAAAAACCGTTTATCGCGAAAATATCAATTATGCCTATAAAATCTCTGCTTTTGAAGCAGAGCATATTAAGCTGGTAAGCAAGTCTCTTCTGGAAACTCTGGAAACATTCGAAAAAGATCTGCAAAACAGTAAATGGGGCAAATGTCTTTATCTGGATTCTTATTTCCCCAGATTTCTAAAAGGTTATTACTACCTTTTCTGTCTTGCAATGAACGCCACAGATGTTCTGCCTGAAAGCGTAAATGTTGCAGATTCGCTCTATGATGTTTCTCTCAATTCAGACAAATCCGACTTGAGGCTTTATAAATGGCAAACTACTGAAGACTACATTGTAAAATTACGCATTGCCACCAAGGAGCTTATCCATCAGATCAGGTTGTGGCAGCAGGAGATTTCCAAAAAAGAGAAAACCAATTCGGAAATAACCATCAGCAGAGAATTTGCCCACACTATGGGTCTGTTTGCCAGTATATATTTCAATGATTCTTTACAGCAAAAAAAATCCTATGGAAAACGCTAAAAGTTTCCGGGTAAAGCCATCCAAAAATTAGGCACCATTCATAACAAAATGTTATTTTGAATCTTAGCCCGAAAAACAATTCCTGATTAAGTATCATTTACTCCTTTAAATCTGAGGTCTTTAATGCATTTAAGAATTGGAGACGCATTAAAAAGGAAACTGTTTCTGCAAGATTCAGTTCTGAATGAAGCAGCTTCAAGGGCCAAAGAAAAAGGGATAAGAATCGGTGAAGCTCTCATTGAAAACGATATAGTCTCGGAAGAGTTACTTTTCCAGACCCTGGCAGAGCAGTACTCTATGGAGTTTATCAGTAAAATTGAAAACCATATCGATATGGATCTTCTCAGGGAACTACCTGTAGAGCTTTTTAAGGAAGGGCGTTGTTTTCCTCTGGGAAGTAGCGAAACTCTTTTAAAAATCGTTATTGGTGATCCATTGGACATAGAAATAGTTCAACTGGCAGAGCTTTATAGTGATCTGTTAGTGCAAGCAGCTCTCAGTACACCATCTGAAATGGAAAAAGTTTCCAATCGGCTCTTTGAGGGGAATACACTTTTCAAACAATCTGCTGGAAAAATCAGCAGAGAATATGAAAAGCAGATCCATTCAGACGAGTCACTTTCGCTGGAGGAGATAAGACAGAGAACAGAATCAGAGCCAGTGGTAAGGATGGTATCATTGATTTTTGATGAGGCAGTGAAATTAAACGTTTCAGATATCCATATCGAGCCATCTGAAAATGATGCCGTTGTCAGGTTTCGCATAGATGGAATGCTGCGTCAATACACCGAGCTCTCCAAATGGATGTTTACTCCTCTGACTTCCAGAATAAAGATTCTGGCAGATCTGGACATTGCCGAGAAAAGAGTGCCTCAGGATGGTAGGATACGCTATGTACAAAATGGTCAGGCTTTCGATTTCCGGGTTTCAACCCTGCCTACCCATTTCGGAGAAAAAACCGTAATCCGTATACTCAAGCATGACAAAGCTCTTCTTGATCTGAAAAATCTGGGTATATCACAATCAGAATTGGAGAAAATTTACGAACTGGTGGAAAAACCTCAGGGAATGATTTTTGTCACCGGGCCTACTGGAAGCGGTAAAAGCTCTACTCTTTTTGCCTGCCTCAATCGAATAAAACATAAAGCTATTAATATCACCACCATCGAAAATCCCATCGAATACAAACTCGAAGGAGTCAATCAGGTACAGATAAATGAAAAGGCAGGAGTCAGCTTTGCAACCGCATTGCGCTCTATTCTCAGGCAGGACCCTGATGTAATCCTGGTAGGAGAAATCAGGGATAATGAAACCGCGCAGATTGCTGTTCAGGCATCCCAAACTGGCCATCTTGTCTTTTCAACACTCCATACCAATGATGCTGTCTCGGCCATTACCAGATTAAAAGATCTTGGTATCCCTGAATTTCTTATCTCCTCTTCCCTGCTGGCAATTATTGCACAGCGTCTGGTCCGAGTCCTGTGCGTTAACTGCAAAAGAGAATCAGAAATGTCTGATGATCTTAAGAAAAGGTGGACATCGCTTCTGGGAACAGACTCTTTTCCCAGGACATTTTCTGCCCCCGGCTGTGAGGCATGTAACTTTACCGGCTATAAAGGCCGGGCAGGTATTTTTGAAATCGTCTCGGTAAACGAAAAAATCCGAAGTCTGATTTCAGAAAACATTTCCGAGACATCATTGAGAAAAAAATTGCGGGATGATGGGTTTAAAACGCTTCTGCAGGATGGTATTTCCAAAGTGGAACAGGGAATCACAACTCCTGAAGAACTTCTCAGAGTTGTTCTGGTAGAAGATCTGAATTATTAAGAATAGAAAATTACAATGAATAGAAAAAGACCTGAACCGATATATTCTTTGGTGATTAATGACACAGCAAAAATCATCTGCTTCAGGCTGATCATTTTTCAATTTGTAAAATCTCACACGGGTGCCCCATGAACATCAGAGTGCTGTTTTTCCTGACAATAATCAGCTTTTCCATTGCAGCCTTTCCGCAGGATACCATTAATTATCCTGAAGAACAAAAAATGTCAATTGATGTAAAAGATACTGATCTGCGCGATGTGATCAGAATGATCTCCAAGGGATACAATATCAACATTCTTCTGGATAATGATGTATCTGGAAAAATCACATTACATCTGGTAGATGTACCAATAATGGAGGCATTACACAGTATTGCCCAATCCAATGGTCTGGAAGTAGTCAAAGATGGAATGGTTTACAAAATAAAGAAAGCCACCGCAGAGCAGAAATCTCTCATCCGTTATGCAGATGGTAAATTAACTATCGATGTTCAGAATATCGAGGTAAAATCATTCCTCAAAGAACTCTCTTCTAAAACCGCAATCAGTATCGTTCCCGATGCGAAAGTCGAAGGAAATATTACCGGCAAACTTTATCAGGTTGATCTGGATGATGGTCTCAGAGTCTTGCTGGAAGGAAACGGATTCAAAGTCGTTAAAAGAAAAAATATTTATCAGATAATAAGCGCTAATGAGAAATCAGGTTCTCAGCAATCATTTCCGGGTAAACCCAGTTTCCCCTCCTCCAGCACTAATTTCTTTGTGGAATATAACAACGGTCTGATATCCCTTGAAGTAAATAATGGTGATCTGGAGGAAATAATAAAAGCAATTGCGGAACAAAGTGATATTGAAATTATCACCTATGGAAGCATTAAGACCGAGATAAATGCAAAATTAAAAGATATACCGCTCACAGAAGCTCTTGCATTACTTCTTGGCGGAACCAGGTTTACCTTCGTACAGAAAGAAAATGTCATTCTTATTGGTGACAGAAACACCGCCACTCCATCCGGACAAACCCTTTCCAAATCAGAACTGATTCATCTTAAGCATATTAAAGCGGATAATCTCCCGTCTATTTTACCCAAGGATATTCCGCCTACCAATGTAAGAGTGATTAAAGAGCAGAATGCTCTTCTTATTTCCGGTACTTCCGAAGATATAGTTGCAGCAAAAGAGTTTCTAAATACTATCGATATTCCCACCCCACAGGTTCGTATCGATGCGGTTATAGTTGAATTTAAAGATAATATCGACAAGGGATCTGCCTTCAGGGCAGGAAGAAACAGGGGGCTTCAGGACAGCTCCTACAATATCACTCCCTTTCCTCAGCATAAATATAACACAACCGCTTCACAGAGTTTTGAGCTGGGGGTAAGCGGCAAAGACCTCAAAAAGTTCCTTAGAGAATTAAATCTGCCTGTAATAGAACACATTCCAGATGATCTCTTTGCAGTACTGCGTATGATGGAAGTTCAGAACAAGGCAAAGATCCTGGCACAGCCATCTATACTCACACTTAACGGAAACAAAGCATCCATCGATGTAAGTGAAACCCAGTATTTCACTATCGTTACTGGTGTTGGGGAAAACCAAACCTCCCGATTCCAGCCCATTAAATTCGGAATCACTCTGGATATTGTTCCATGGATTTCCCAAAGCGGACAGATAACTGCAGAAATTACTCCCAATGTCTCTAATTCTGATAAGACAAATGAGGATGGTTACCCTAATGTTTCCAGCAGATCCATTACCACTACTGTCAGGCTTAACAATGGACAGACCCTGGCCCTTGGCGGCCTTATCAAAAATCAGGAATCTGAATACAGCTATAAAGTACCCTTTCTGGGAAGTATTCCCATTATCGGTGCTCTGTTCAGACAATCCGGAAAAATGCGGCAAAAATCAAATCTGGTGGTATTTATCACTCCGCATATCATAACTGAGAATGAAAATGTTGAGCTGGAAAAAGAACTTGAAAAATATGACCTGAATGACAAGAGTTTCATAGAACGCGGAATCTACTCAGTTAAAAAGAAATTGCAGTCACGAGCGGAAGATAGAGACAGTATAATGTCTCTGAAACCTGACTCATCTTCAGTAAAAGCGCCAGTTGCCAAACTTCAGGAAGATTCTTCAGTATCTGTTGTTTCCAGACCTGAACTAAAACCTGAACCTTCTGACAGTTCTCTGTGCAAACCCGCCGGAAAATCTGACAGAAGATACCAGACACCTGAACCGGAATTTACTGGTTCAGAAAACAAACCGAGGAAGAATCGCGCGGAAATAAAGCCAGTTAACCCAGATTCCACAGACAATCGATCGAACAAATGAAAAAAATACATGGGATAATAGCCTCAAAAGATGGCAGTTACACATGGGCAACGGTTGTAAATGACACTTCCGGTTGGCAACTACATAATTCAGAAACCTGGAATATCAATAAGACATATAAAAGATATTTTCTTTTTCATAAAGGCATACATCTGGGAACAGAATGTCACTGGATAAAAGCAGATTACCTGGATAGTGAAAAATACATTTCAACCGAAAACTGCAGCCCTTTTGTGGCCTGCCTTCAACCGTTTCAGCTGCAATTGCATATCGATGCATTTCAATTTAATCTTCTTGGAACCCACCCTGATGACTTATACCTCTGCACCATACCTCTGTATATGCAGAAAAACCCCAGGGAATCCTTTGTGTCTGTCTACCAGGAAGAGTTGTGCTGGAAAATTGCAGTAATTATCGAGAGAAAACTCATCTCAGTGTTTTCCTTTCCAATAACCCAGACTGCCGACCTGCAGTGCTGTATGTCCCGTCTTGAGCGGTATTGGTCCACACTGAAATCGGAAAAAGATTTCCCCAATACAGTCTATATTTTTGGCAATCAGGAACTCAAACCCGGTGATCACTACACTGTAATCAGGGTAGACACATCCATCAAAGATCTTAACACTTTAAAAGCTGCAGGTATTGCTTTTTGTACAATCGCCCCCGATACCCCACAATTTACCGGAGCTACCGAAGCCAGCAGATCAAGAAAACAACGATCATTGGTTTGCTTTTTCTCTGCAGCACTGGTAATTCTCTCTCTTCTTTCTTTCGGAGTACTGTTTCTGCTGAATGCCCATAACCAGTCCAGAATCCAGGTCTGTCAAGCCGAATATAACCGTATTCTGACAGATAATAAGGAAATAAGAGAACTGTTTTCTCAAGGGGAAACCCTGGCTGCAAAGCTGAACCGCATAATAAACCTCTCCTCAAATGTAACTTGCTGGAGCCGTTTCCTTCATCAACTAGGTCAGCAGAAACCACCACGGCTGTTTTTCGAACGTCTGGGTTCTGAACCTGTTCCTGGCGAAAAAAAGGTAAAGATTGCCCTCAGCGGTTGGGCTGACAACGAAAGCACTGTGACTGAACTGATAAAAAACCTCAACTCATCAAAACTGTTATCCCAGATTTCCTTGTCATCTATGGAAAGGGATAGCAAACAGAAAGATTATTGCAGGTTTAAAATATTATGCATTCTAACATTATCAAAAAGTTAAAAAGAGAGACTATCCCTCTGGTTATGCTCAGTATTGCTGTTTTTCTGACCGCATTGGTTCTACGGTATCTGATAATTCCCACCTATCTTGAACTGAAAAGAGGTCGGCTCGAATTAAACAATTATCTCACCATGATTTCATCGGAAAACGGTTATCAGACCATTAAGAATGAAATCATGGAAAAAACCCGACTTCTGCAAAACCGGGTAGATACAATAGCTGGAACATTCTCCAATGAGTCGCGCGATTTGTCTTCATTTCTTGAACTTCTGATAAGCAAGGCCAGAGCATCCGATATCCGTTTCGTTAAAATGCAGCCACAACCGGAAACCAGAAACGAAGACTTTCAATTCTTCCCGGTGCTACTGGAAGTCACTACTACTTACCATGCATTGGGACAGTTCCTTTCATCACTGGAAAAACTTCCTTACATGTTCAGAGTTGATCGACTTGCTCTGGAAGCACTCTCTGAATCATCTATCGATGGTAAAATATTGATCACCTGTCTTATTCCTATTACAGGTAAATTATGAAGAGCGAATCAAATAATACCCTTTTACTACTGGCGTCAATTGTATGTCTATCGGCCGGGATTTTTCTTTTCATGGAAATACCAGACCTGCTGATACAGAATACATCAAGGAAACAAACCAGTAAATCCATAATTGATAACAGCATAGCCGATATAAACAGAGTCCTGTCCCTAACTCCGCATTACGATTTTTTCACCTATACAAGCGAATTCGAAAGCCCGTTTCGCAAATTCGGAGCCGTGCGTACTCAGGAACAAACAATCAATAAATCTTCACAGGAGGTAATTCCCAGCAGACCTCAGTTACTGCTAAAAGGTGTATTACTGAAAGAAAAAAGTCTTGCCATAATTGAAGATAAAGGTGGACAGACCTATATAAGAAGTATTGGTGAAACGGTACTGGATCAGCAAATAGTCTCAATAAATGCAGATAAAGTCGTACTTCGTGATCGCAAGGGAACATATGAGCTTGCGGTTGAAGAAAATTGAGAATATCAGAGGAAGTGCCCTGCCGATAGTACTGCTTTTCTCAACAGTCGGGATGATCACTGTTCTGACTTATCTTCTCAATCAGACATCTCTGGCAAAACCCATCCTCAGCTCACCATCCTCTGTACAGGCACTGCTAAATGCCAGATCCGGTATTTATAAAGCGTACCAAAAAATAACTGATACCTCACAAACAGATATCATTGACACTTTGAAAACCATTTCAACTCTCGATTCACTCTTTGGCAAAGATCTTATCGAAACAAAAGATACCACTGATGATGTTTTTGGCCCGGATCCTGAACCGATAACCATCTTTTCCAGTGACTCTTTTGGTACCTGCGAAATATCCATGCTCACACAGGGTTCTTTTTTTATCCTAAACTCCGTTGGTAAATTCAAAAAAGCACAACGACAGGTGACTGCAAAACTGGGAAGTAAAATTCCAGCTCAGCCTGACACTGTACTGCTTTATTATGAAAACTCACCATGGGAAGGAAACAGGCCAAATGGTGAAATTGCATTACTTCCAACCCCTCCATCCGATTCTACCACTTCACTTCTTTCCAGAATGCTCTCAGATTATCAGGAAAAGTTGATGGCTGATGATTCAGTTATGTTTGATCAACCACTGACAATCCAGTCACAGCGGGAAATGGATAAGATAAAAGATACCATTAATGGACACCTGATTATAGATGGTTCTCATTTTGAGCTTTCATTAAAAGGGAATCGAACCATTACGGTTTTGGGTGATATTCAGATTACCGGCGAAGTCTTCCTTGACGGCCTGTCATTGATCGCCGGTGGTGAGATAAAGCTGTTCGACAAGTGTCAATTAAGGAATGTAAGCCTTTTTTCAAACAGTCGTATCTTCATAGGAGATTATGCCAGCTATAATGGAGATGCCCTTGCCTGCCACAGCATTTCAATTTATGGAAACGCAACCGTAAAAGATAAAAGCACTTTAGTCGTTTCCGGTAATTCATCAGCGACCTCTTCCTCAAGCAGCGATTCGATGCGATACTCTATAATTATTGCCGATAATGCCTGTGTTGATGCAACCTGCATGGCTTTACGATCTCCAGGAAGTATCAAGACAGAACACAATACTGTGATTACAGGAATACTCTGGGCAAGAAACACTGTTTGCCACAGAGGACGCATGCATGGCCTTATCAGTGCTCTGAGAGTGATAGATTGTGATGATCCAGGTCAGCTCACCCCTCTGACATCGGCTCCCAAAGACAGCTCTGGCGGAAAAGTTATTTATAAATCGGCAGTACCGGGAGAGCTCTCTCCACTATTCAATATCAACGATTATCCTATGCCTTTTTTCACAGGGATACCCTCAATTATCGATTGGAAAGAATATTGAAAAAATGAGACAAATACCGATAAAAGGATCTCAGGCAGGCTATACTATTCTTGAATCGATAGTAGCCTTATTTATTTTCAGTTGTATAACTGCTGCCATTCTCAAAGCCATAGGTACAGCCGACAAGATACATTCCCGTGCATCGGTAGTGATGAATGTGAGCAGAATAGCTGAAAACGAATTCGAGCACATCCGCCAAAAAGCCTCCTTTTCTGAAGAAATCAAAGACTGTACATGGGTAATGATGTCTGGATCAAGGGAATACCATATTGAACGCAAGGTACTTCTTCCGGATTCTGTTGTATATGGAATTTCTGAGAAGCCATCTTTACTTGAAATTGAGCTGAACATAAAAACCGGAAAAGCCAATCAGCAAACATACCGGTTCAGAACACTGCAGGGTTATTCATGGTGATCAGAAACATGAACAGAAACGGCTATTCGCTTGCAGAACTGGTCATAGCGATGGTGCTGACTTCAATTGTAATCTCAAATGTTTATTTCTTCTGGAGATATATGGACAGACACATTTTAGTTCATTCAGAAAATGCAATTCTGCAAAAAGAAACTGACAGACTGATTCATCTGGTCACTTCTGCTGTTCGCAAAGCATCCTCCATATTGCATTACGACCAGAAATCGATCACTCTTCTGGGAAAAACAGATGAGGACACCATCTCGTACTCATTTTCCGAAGATACACTTTATAAAAACAAGATCCCATTGACTATTCTTGCCAAAAGAGCTCACGTGAAAAATTTCGAAATTAAGGACCTAAATGAAGATCCCCAGAACACATCTGCATTTGTTCTTCTTGAATTCAATCTCACTCT
>CAYPMS010000064.1:0-19488 GCA_964411655.1 uncultured Fibrobacter sp. | reverse complement strand
CGATCATGCATCGGGACGCATATGCGCTGCATTCACCTTCGGAATTTAGGTTTAAATAGTTTCTGTTCAAAATAAGCCAGTTTTTACCTGATTTTTGCACCGTAAACGGCTCATGAAATCAAATAGAAATCATCTGGACGCTTATTCTGCAAGGTATTTTCAATTTTACAAAACAAATAGACTTTCAGAAGGAGGCACCCAGACGTTGAAGAGATAAAGGGAAAATACGCATAAAACAGTCGTAAAACAAGCATTTCAAGGACACTGCCCGATTCCAGCCAAAACAGGTGCGGAAAACGCGTTACGAGCTTTCCGATACCCCAATCACTGCCTTTGGAGGTCTTCTTGCGATGATTAAGTTTCTCGATCTGTAAATTTAAGGGAAAGAGATTGAGTATTTTTCATAGCATAACCTCTGATACTCAGACTTCCAACTTTTTAGTCTTTTACAAGATTAACTAAACACTCCACCAATTTCTCCATGGCATCAATCGAACACCATTCCGCTCTGCTGTGATGATTTCCGCTGCCAGTAAAGATGTTGGGAGTAGGAAGCCCCATTGCTGTCAATTGCGATCCATCAGTTCCACCACGTATCGGTTTCCAGAACGGCTCAATCCCGCTCTCTTTTACTGCTTTCCACAACCTTTCGGTTACATGAGGATGTCTGGCCAGCTCTTCAGCCATATTCCGGTAGGTCTCACTTACAGTCAGTTTAATTTCATTTTCGGGAAACAACTCCTTTACTTCTTTTATAATTGATTCCAGAATCTGTTTCTGTGCCTTCAATCCCTCTGTTTTAAAATCTCTGAGAATAAGTTTTATCACCGAAGAGGAAACATCTCCCTGAGCACTCGTGGGATGAATAAATGGCTGATAGCCATCGGTACTCTCCGGAGCCATATCCAATGGAAGTCTTCTGATAATTTCAGCCATGGCCCTTATCGAATTAACCATGATTCCCTTTGCGGTTCCAGGATGAATATCCCGCCCGATGATCTCTATTGTAGCTGCATCTGCTGAAAACGTTTCTTTGTTCAATTCACCGATAAAACCGCCATCAACGGTGTAGGCAATATCAGCACCGAACTTTTTTATATCAAAATGATCTGCCCCCCGTCCTATCTCTTCATCAGGAGTAAAAGCGATCTTTATCTCTCCATGGGTTATGTCCGGATTTTTTAACAGATGCTCAATTGCAGTCATGATTGCGGTTATACCAGCCTTATCATCTGCCCCTAAAAGAGTGGTACCATCTGATGTGATTAAAGTGTGGCCAATGCAGCTTTTAAGTTCAGGACACTCCGATTCACGCAATACCACTCCCAGAGTTTTGTTAATAATGTAATCCCCTCCCTGGTAATGTTCGATCACCGAAGGTTTGATATCTTTACCGGATAATGATGGTGAGGTATCCAGATGGGCAATCAAACCGATTTTTGGGGTTTCCTTTGAACTATTTGATGCAACTGTAGCCATCACATAACAAAACTTGTCCACTGTCACATCCCTTAAGCCCAGACCCTTAAGTTCACCTGCTAAAATGTTAGCCAGATCAAACTGCTTTTCTGTACTGGGAAAGGTAAATGATTCCGGATCAGATTGAGTGTCGATTTTTGCATATCGGCAAAAACGTTCAATCAATTTCTGTTTCATTTTTTTGCCCTTTTTTATTTGCGTAACCGATTTAAAGCATGCCTTGCGGACTCAATATGTATTTAGCCTGATAACAATAACTTGCATAAACTACAAAACATGCTCCATTTTTATATTTCACTGTTACTTAGCTTCCATTGACTACCAAGCCAGGGCGAATCGGAAGAAACCTATAAACACTTGTACGCAATTCGGATCATTTCACCCAACCTGAATGCAGGCAGGAAAAAGACTACTGGAAGAACCGATTTTGGAAGCATTAAACCCGGACCTGAATGTGAAAATAAATGAAGTCTTTTCACCGTTGTTCTTTATTGTTTTTATTCTGCTTCTTTTGCAGTATGGCTAAAGACAGCAGCTGGCACTATTCCATCGATGGAAATTTTCTGATTACACTAAATACTTTCAGTGACAATTGGACGGGTTCAAGCGCAGGTTCGATCATATGGGTTTCGAAACTAAATGGTATCTGGAAACGTCAGCTTACCGACTGGATTTTATCTGAAAATACACTGAAACTGGCCTTTGGCCAAACCAGAGTGCAGGACAAGAAGAGTAAAAAATGGTCATCACCGGAAAAATCATCGGATAACATTAATTTTCTGGCCCTTTTAAAATTCCGATTCGGAGGATTTATCGACCCGTATGTATCCTGGAATATAAACAGTCAGTTTCTGGACAATCGCGATGATTCTCACATTGCCTATTTTAATCCATTAGAAATTACTGAAAGCTTCGGCCTTGCCCATGACCTGGTAAAAACGGGAAATGTTTTCTGGAATTTCCGTGTGGGGTCTGCACTAAGACAGAAAATAGATATGAATTATTTTTACAAAGGTGATTCAATAAGACCTGGATATTTTGGAACAGAAATTATTAATGACGGTGGTGCAGAACTGGTTTCTGAACTGCGGTTTCGAAGTGGAAATTTCTTCGGGTTTTCGACAAAACTGTGTCTTTATCAGGCTTTTATAAGCACCATGGCACTAAAATCCTCTCTCAATGATTTCTGGCGTTATCCGGATATAAATTTGGAAATTTCTGTTAATTTGAACATTACCAAAAATATTCTGTTCAATTATTACATTAATGTAGTTTATGAGAGAGAAACCAGTGCAGACCCAAAATTTAAACAATCAATGGGAGCAGGACTTGGGATCAATATTTCCAGCAGAGTAAAAAAAAAGTAACTTTATTGGTTATAATTTTTTCAGTAGAGGCTGTATTCTGAAGTGCCTTCTATCTTCTATAATTACCCGATTTCGGGATAATACCTTCAATTAAATAGAAAAATCGGAAAGCGCCAATATAGATTTTAAGGAGGAATTTATTTATATCAAAAAAAGGAGTATGTCAAAATGGAAACAGCAATCCGTTTAAAACAGAAAATCAATTCTGAGAAATTAGTGATTTCAAGCCCCGAAATAAAAAGACTTATCGGCCAGGAAGTGGAGATTCTGATTTTGGTAAAAGGCGATATTGGTGAGGATGGGACCCCGCCCAAAGCATTACAGAACTCTCCTCATATAGCCGGTTCGTTGATTCTTGATCAGGAAGCCATGCAACAGATGCTTGAAAGCAGATTCAGATAGTTTGAGATTACAGATTTGAGATTTGAGATTTGAGGTTTTCTGCTTTAATTATGAATCTTGCATCTCAAATCTGAGATCCTCATTTGTACTTCATTTTAAACACAAGAATGATAACTGCTGAAATCAGGGTCAGCAGATTGGACAGGATCACCGGCCATTGTTGCAGATAAATTCCATAGATCAACCACAAAAGAACTCCTATGGTGAAAAGCAGGAACATCCATAAAGAGATATCTCTAGTTGAACGGGTTTTACAGACCCGGATGACCTGGGGGAAAAATGAAATGGTGGTGAATGTTCCGGCAATCAGACCGATAATTGTGACAAAATTCATAAGAAAGAAGCTCCTTTTTTTATTGAGGGCGCTTCGATTGTGGTAAAAATTAAGATTAATCATTCATTATTATTTATCGCCCGCCCTAAAATTTATCAACAGAGAAAATACAACTGGGGAATCATGGATGTTTTATGCTTCGAAGCTCTTGTTGCAGGGGACGGAGGTAACTTGGAAATTCTCAAAATTATCTGCAATGAATTTTTCTTAATTCCTCTGCCAATTTGTCATGTTGCCAACCGGTTCTTTTATAATTGGCCATACGGATTCTTCTCGCTCCGGCCAGTTTCAGTGCATCTTTTTTAAACTCAGGACTTCCAAAAAACAAATAACCTGGCTTAAACATTTTCTATTTATTTTTAATGAAGGCATTTACATTTCTAGAGCCTGCCTTTTTTTATTTCTCGGGAATTGATTTTTAATGATTTTTAAAGAACGAAATGTATTTTTAACCATTGAATAGAAATTTAAACAGTTTAATTATTTCGGATAGATAATAAGCTGAAAGTTTCAGCCGTTTTTCTATCATAAAAAGGGGAAAAAGCATGTTTGGATGCCATATCGGCAAACTCTTTCAAGTCACGGTTTCGGGTGGTTCATACCAGGAAGGTTTGACATCTGTTATTCAGGGAATTCCCTCAGGGATGCTTATTTCGGAACAGGAAATCTATGGAGATCTGCTCCTTAGGAAACCTGGTGCTGATGAGCTTTCCTCTCCGCGAAAAGAACCGGATCTGCCGGTAATCTACACCGGACTCAATTCCGCAGACACCATTGAAAATGCCGGAAATGAAAATCATACCAATGGGACCCCGCTTACCATCCTCATCCCCAATCTGGACAGACATTTTATTCATATAAAACAATACCAGGATACCAATAGAACTCCCCGTCCAGGTCACGCATCCTACGCATCTTTCATGAAATATGGACCAGATGATGACTCAATCGGTGCTGGAATTTTCAGCGGCAGATACACTTCTGCGATAGTAGCTGCCGGATTTGTTGCAAAAAAGATTCTGGCATATTCCGGAATCCAGGTTTTTTCTTATGTAAAAGAGATGGCCGGGGTACGCTGCCCGGAAATGGACTACCGCATTATACAGGAAAAATGTGAATCCTATAAAAAGATGCGCTGTGACCATGATCCTTTTTATCAGGAAATCTATGTTAAAAACCGCATAAATATGTCTATGCGTTTTCTGCAAAAGATGAGCATTTTTGCTCAGATTGAACAGGAAATAGATGCGATTCGGGATAAGGCACCTGTAATGGATCACCAGAATATAAGGGACAAATACAACGTGCATCCGGTCGTCAATTGCCCCGATATTGAAATCGCCCAGGAGATGGTTGATGCAGTTAACAGAATTTCTGCAACCGGAGATTCTGCTGGAGGTATCGTGGAAGTAGTTGCCAAAGGAGTACCGGTTGGTCTTGGCGAACCGGTTTTTGATAAACTTGATGCAGAATTAGGAAAACTGCTGGGACTTGGAGCGGTTAAAGGAGTTGAAATTGGTGCAGGATTTGCGGTTAAGGATATGACCGGTTACCAATCCAATGATCGAATGCATTCTGAGAACAATAAGGTGGTTTTCGATTCAAATAACGCCGGTGGTATAACTGGCGGGTTAGCTACAGGTCAAGATATTATAGCCAGAATTGCAGTCAAAGGTACTCCTACTATTGATAAAAAACAGACTACAATTGACAAATATACTCTGGAAAACAAGGAACTGGCTGCCATAACCCGCAGAGATCCCACTATAGTAGCACGTATCTGGCCGGTTGCTGAAAACTATACCGCTATAGTACTATTGGATCAGTTAATTGCACATTATGGTTATCAGACTTTAAGAAAAACCATCAAATAGATTATGAAGCTCAAATAGCTAACTTCTTCTGGATAGTCAGCTTTTCAGATCTTATTTTGAAGGCTGTCTTGTCCAGTTAAACTATTTAACGAAGTGAATAGATGAAATTAATATCAATGATGTATACAAAATACTATTTTGAAAGTATGTTTTAGACCGCAGCTATATTTGATGCATAAGCGATGAACTGCAGGAAAGCGTTTCTGCACTAAATCGGGCACAAAGAGTTGCTAGCTGGAAGGGTAGTTGTATGCGATTTATTTATGCGTTTCAATTGGTGTTTTTACTTGGTTTCTCCTCAATTCCACTCATTGAAAATCAGCTCATTTTTGCTCAAAACGATGATTTTGATATCGAATCGGAGGACTGGCCTGATTTCTCAGCAGATGAAGCAGATGATGAGTCTTTTTCCAAACCGGTAGAGAGTAAACCGGTAGAAAGCAAACCGGTAGAGAGTAAAGCTACCCCAAAGCCAGTCGAAAGTAATGTGGCAGAACCGGTAAAAACACAGAAGGAATCTTCTGTTGCCCCGGTAGAATCTAAACCACCGGTACCTGTGCAGCAGCCATCATATTCCTCCAGTCCTGTTTCTGAACCAGTTAAGACTACACCTAAACCTGTTTACCAGTCGGTAGTTTCAAATACCATTAAACGATCAGGCCCACCTCTTCTGATGATTGCCCGGCCTACTTATGCTCCTTACTCCAGTGAGCAGAAAACCATGTATATCTCTGCTATTTCAGAAGCTTATTTTCATTTTAAGCTTGGAGCAATAACCCAGATTCAGGTTATCCCTCAGGAGAGAATGGCAAATAATATTCAATATTATAGGGATTTTTCCCGCCGTATCTCAAGAGCTTCCTACATAGAAGCAGCCAAAAAACTGGGAGCGACATATCTGATCTATCATGAATATGAGCCACAAGGGAAAAAAATTAAATATGATCTTGAGCTTTATTCAATCTCTGATAACCAGAAGCTCTACACTGGAAAAAAGGAAATCGATCTTTCCCAATTCGAAGCCGGTTTGCTTGAGTGTGTAAACGACATAGCTTCAACTATCGTTCAATCCATTCCTTCAAGTACTAATAAGGTTCTTGCAGAAGATATCCTGGGAAACAACTCCAAAGCTATTGAAGCACTTGGATCTCAAATTGTCGCTGAGGGCGATTATTCAAAAAATAAAGCAGAAGCTGTAGTTTCCAGCTACGAAAAAATTTGTAATCAGAATTCAAATATGCATCTGGCAACATTCGTAGCTGCTAATGCTTTTGCCAGAGCTGGTCAATTCGAAAAAGCAGTAAATTATCAGAGAAAACTTATTTCCACTTTTGGTAACGGTTATCCTGGACTTTATCTGAAAATTGCAAATTATTACAAAATGCAGAAAAGCTACAATGATGCTCTTGATGCAGCAGAAGAAGCCAAAAGACACCCGGATCTTGATCTGCCTGCCAGTGCAGTTATTGCAAGTATTTATGAAGCCAAAGATGATCTGAATCGTGCACAGAATGAATACCTTGCAATACTGAAAAAAGGTGGTGAAGATGCAAATATCTACTTTGAACTGGCTCTGGTTAGCATAGGTTTAAGAAATATCGCTCAGGCTAATAACTATTTGGCAAAGGCAGCCAGCGCCGGACGAGAACTGGATAGAAGCGACTACTACGAACTTGGGCTTCGTTATGCAGAATTGGGTGCCAATGATGAAGCTATCGAAGCATTTAAGAACAGTCTTGGGATTCAGCAGGATAATGTAGATGCCTGGCTTCAGTTGGCTCAACTCTATGACAAAATGAACCGTCAGACAGATGCTGCAGAATGCTATATCAGCCTGTTTCACATGAATAATTCAGCCTATAAAGATTATCTGGTAAAGGCTGGTCTTATTTATGAATCTCTTAATATGCCAGATCGGGCCAAAGATGCTTATGATCTTTTTCTTGCCAGACAATTTAAAGATCCTGAAGTATCAGTCCGACTTGCAAAAATCGAGGTGTCTAACCAGAATTGCAAACGTGCTGTAGAACTTGTCAATGGTATCGATACCAACTCGACTCATGGGTACGATGTGAAAAAAATCTATGAATCCTGCAAGCATGAACGCCGGGTTGTGGTAGTCACCAAAGACGATCCTGCACAAAAAGGTTGGGCTGCCGTTTTTGCCTGGAGACTGGGTTCAAGTCTGCTTACCATTGCCGGAGCTGGAGTAGGTTATTATTTCAATACACAGGTTGAAGATTGTACCTCAAAATATAATTCTGCCCAAAATCAGATTGAGACTATCAAATATAGAGACGACAGAGATACTTACAAAACTGTCAGAAATCTCTGTTATGCAGGAGGAGCCGTTGGACTTACCAGTCTTACCGCTTCAATAGCATTACCAATCATTTTCCAGAAGTGAGGTATTTATGTTATTTAATAAAAGAAATGCCCTCTTATTGTCGTCTCTGGTGATCTTTTTTACCAGTTGTACCATAATCTTTTTTGCCAGTTGTGCCAAAATTGAATATACCAATCCACTGGATCCCAAATGCGATAATTACGTTGGCCCTGATTCTGCTGCAGACGATGATGGTGATGGTATCGCCAACATTTATGACTCAGATTCCGATTATCGTAGAGTGGACGATGACCTCCCTGTTATTGAGCTTCTGGGTAAAAACCCCGATACACTAAGATTTAAACAAAGTGATTCGACAAAATTCTACGAAAGACTTAATCAGCTCGCAAAAGATTTTAATTGCTATGACTCATCAGATAAAAGTGTTGGCAACGATGATGTCGAAGTCAATGTTACTTCTATAGCATTTATTGAAGGAAGCCAACAATATTTAAAATACTCTGTAAAGGACTCTTCTGGTAACTACACCAGTGTTAACCGAATCATAGTAGTCATATTTTTACCGGAAGATGATGTAACACCGCCATCAATTTCTCCCAATATCTTTTTTGTAACAAACGACACTGTTGAAATATCCCTTGGTGCCCAAATAAACTATATCAATTACATCTACATTTCCGATGAAGACAATTCTGATTTCGCTATAGGTAAGAATGTCACCCTGGAAGGTGAAGCGAAAACAGATAAAGTTGGCGTTTATAAAGTCAAGTATACTGCAGTGGACAGTTCCGGTAACAAGAGCAGCTATACTCTTTATTTCAAGGTAACAGATGATGGTGGCAGTGTTACTGATGCAAGAATTGATGTCTACTACAAGGGTGTTCTGCTTCTTGACAATTCTATTATTGAAGATACTCTTCCAGATGTCTCTTTTAATCCTTCTCTTTTAACCAGCGAAGCCTACGAGTTCGTGAACAATGAAAAAGTTGACCTGAATGCAGAATTCGATTGTGATTATGAGGCAGGTAAAGCAGGCCTGTTTACTGCCACATTCTCTGTTGTGGGACGCAATGGAGTTGAGATAAGAAGAGAGGTCAAAATAGCTATTCATGAAACATCCGAAGATCCGGAATGTGATACAGCCATTACTCTGGAGCTTAAAGGTGCACCGGTCTGCACTGTAGAAGTCGGAAAAACATTCGAGGACCCTGGATTTACCGCTACCAGAACCAAGCCAAGCAAAAAAGATGTCACCAGTCAGGTAGAGGTTAGCCCTGAAAATATCAATACCAATAATGCAGGTGAAATTACGATCACCTATGAGATCAGTGCTTGCGGTAAACCTATCATAAAAACCAGAACCTTGAGGATAATTAAATCAAATACAAAGGATACTAATCCACCAGAAATTACTCTCAAGCACAGTAAGGCTCAGGATACTGTCACTGTTGGTACCAGATACAGCAGGGATTACAAATCCATAGACACAGGAAATAAGGCTGTAGATGATGTAGATGGAGAAATCAGTTGGAGTAAAGTAAAGATTGACACATCTGGCTTTAAAACATCCGAAGCCGGAAAACCCTGCTCACTAGTTTACAAAGTTAAAGATGCCGCAGGCAATGAAGGTAAAGCTGTAAGAAAGATCACAGTAATCGCCGGTGCAAGTGAAAGCTTACTGGATAAATATGGTGTACCCAGTTCTTCTAAATTGGCACCGATGAACGTAGAATTCACTAAAATAACTGTTGAAGGCACAGGTGGTCCCAGTAAAACCAGTATCATTCAAAAATTTAACATTAATTTAGGTCAAAATGGCATTCTAAATGTTTTTTCAATTAACACGGAATGGTCACAAGACAATCCAACGACTTATTATGACCTGAAAAGTAAAGGAACTTTTAAATTCGATCAGAGTAATCCAGAAATGAAATTAACCGACACTGGTCTGGACGGTTTTGACAATGAGTATTATGTAGTCTATAAGGATGATCAATTCATCTGGGTAGAGAAAAGCGGTAAATTTGCAATAATCTGGGAACAATAATCATTATAAAGGGCAGGATTCTCCCCTGCCCTTTTTTTTTTAACTTCTGGAATTAATATACCTCTGAAGTTCCCTCATTGATTCATTCAATTTTCCTTCCAGTATTTTCAGATAAAGCCAGTTCACCGATTTGTTGAAAAGACACTTTTGCTTGTAAAAGATATGTACTCCGCTCTTTTTGGGTACTACCCTGTACTCTATTTTGACATCCAAAACCTGAGGGAAAACAGTGCTGTTGTGATTTAATTTGATCATTTCGATTACAACCATATCTTTTTCTTCCAGCAGGGTCCGCCTGTAAACTGATCTGCTGGAATAAATCAGATATTTCATATAATAGGATACCAGATAAGAGTTTTTCTCTTCAGAAAGGATTTCCATCTGTGACATCTGCGAGGAATATTTCACCAGATGATCAAACTTGAAAAGAATAGCCAGTGCCGAATCTCTGGAAAGGGTGCTGCTAAAATTGCACGAATAACTGTATCCTTTTTCGATCTGCTCGATTTTAGAATCTATCTGATCTTCTCTGCCATTTATTACTCCTGAAAAAAGAAACAATCCAATCAGAAAGGCAGATTTTATCATTATTAATTCCCGGAAATGAAGCTATGGCTAAGAGCGGATAATTGGACATTAACTGTCCCGATTTGCTCAATACATAAAAGATCAAATGGCATGCCGCAATCATATTTCAGATTTGGGATTTATAAGAAGACAGATTCAGCAATAAACGCTTTTTTAGAAGCGTAATATGGTCAGCGACAAGCGTTAAGAGTCGCTCCTCCTTCTTAAGGGTGAAGGTGCACTATACCCGGATCGACAAATTTGGTCCGGGTTTTTAATTTTTCTCTTATTTTGCAGTTCCTTATTTTCAAAACTTAAACAATAATAATCACTTACAGGTCGTATACCTTATGGCGGCTGGGAAGTCGCTACTTCACATGCCTCCTTCTATAGGGTGAAGGTGCACGAGACCTCCGTCGGGTATTAACCTCGGCGGAGGATTTTTTTTAATGTCTGCACTATTCATTGTTCCTTACCTTTTTTATGTTTGACTCCCACCTATCAAAACATTATTTTGTTGCAGAGCTTGAAAAACTTTTCCCTTCCAAGCAGCAAATGAAAAACAGTTTCGACCATTTAAAGATATCTATCCTTTCTCAATGGGATGGGTATCTTTTTTTTTTGGTGTTTGCACATTATTACTACTCTATCCGTACTTTGTTGGAACAGTCAGGAAAATCCTGTAAAAAAGCGAGGTTTTTTTGAAAGGTATTATAGCGCTGGAAGACGGCACCGTATTCGAGGGTGAATCATTTGGAGCAGAAGGTGAATCTGTTGGAGAGGTGGTTTTTAATACCAGCCTGACTGGATACCAGGAAGTCCTCACAGATCCATCCTATTATTCTCAAATAGTCACAATGACCAATCCGTTAATTGGAAACTATGGAATAAACGAAAAAGATGTGGAATCTCCACGGATTTCTGTAAGCGGTTTTATAGTAAAAGAAGCATGCAGCTACCCATCGAATTTCACCTCCTGCAAGTCAATTTCCGATTATCTGGTTGAAAACAAAATAATCGCTATTCAGGATATCGATACCAGAGCTTTAACAAAACATATCCGGATTGCTGGTGCAATGAAAGCGGTTATCTATGCCGGAGATGACTCGGTTTCTTCTGATGCACTGGTAGAAAAAGCAAGAGCCTGGACCGGGCTGGTTGGAGCCGATCTGGTAAAGCATGTAACTTGTAAAGAAGCTTATGTATGGAATGACAGCCAGTTTAGCAGCAAAAAAACTGAAACCCGATTTTCCGTTGTAGCATATGATTTCGGAATTAAACATAATATCTTGCGCATTTTTGAATCGCTTGGCTGCAGAGTAACTGTGGTTCCTGCCAATACCAGCGCACAGGAAGTCCTCTCTTATGATCCGGACGGGATTTTCCTTTCAAACGGTCCTGGTGATCCTTCAGCAGTAAGCTATGCTATCGATAATATCCGCTCTCTTATAGGTAAAAAACCGATTTTTGGTATCTGTCTAGGACACCAGCTTTTGGCACTAGCCCTGGGTGCAACCACCTATAAGCTCAAATTCGGTCATCGTGGTGCAAATCATCCTGTCAGAAACCTGGAAACTGGAACAATCGAAATTACCTCACAGAACCATGGCTTCTGTGTAGATATGGAAAGTCTGAAGAACAATGGAATAAAAATGACTCATATTAACCTTAACGATATGACCTGTGAAGGATTATCCGATACACAGCGTAACCTGCTCAGTGTTCAGTATCATCCGGAAGCAGCGCCGGGGCCTCATGATTCAGGTTACCTGTTCGAGCAGTTCATCTCTGTAATGGAGAGAGTATCATCCAGGAACCATCACCCGGTATTTTCAGGTGTAAGATAGTGACAAAGATAGTATTGCAAATAAATCTCATCAACCAATATATATATCCTCTACCTCATGTTGATAACAAGGTTCGAAAGGTTTTATGCCAAGAAGAAATGACATACATAGCATTCTGATTATTGGAAGCGGTCCCATCGTTATCGGGCAGGCATGTGAATTCGATTATTCAGGAACTCAAGCATGTAAAGCACTCAAGGAAGAGGGTTACCGTGTGATACTGGTAAACTCCAATCCTGCAACAATCATGACCGATCCTGAACTTGCTGACAGAACCTATATCGAACCTATTACCCCCGAAATAATCGAAAAGATTATTGCACAAGAGCGTCCTGATGCAGTCCTTCCTACCATGGGAGGTCAGACAGGACTTAATGTCGCTATGGAACTGGCTGAAAGCGGAGTTCTTCAGCGTTACAATGTAAAGCTGATCGGTGCAGATGAAAAAGCGATCAAAAAAGCGGAAGATCGCAGTGAGTTCAAGGAAGCAATCAAGAAAATCGGCCTTGATCTACCGGAAAGTGCCTTTGCGTATAATCTTGATGAAGCATGGCAGATAGCCAGAAAAATCGGTTTTCCGCTTATTATTCGGCCCAGTTTCACTCTTGGCGGTACCGGAGGAAGTATCGTTTACACAGAATCCGATTTTGAACGGGCAGCCCAGTATGGTCTTCACTGCAGCAGAATAAATGAAATTCTAATTGAAGAATCAGTAATTGGCTGGAAAGAGTATGAACTTGAAATCATGCGGGACAAAGCAGATAACGTAGTAATCATCTGCTCTATAGAGAACCTTGATCCTATGGGAATTCATACCGGAGACAGTATCACTGTTGCTCCCGCTATGACTCTTACTGACCGTCAATACCAGAAAATGCGTGATGCTGCTATTGCGATCATCAGAGAAATTGGAGTTGAAACAGGTGGCTCCAATATTCAGTTCGCAGTTAATCCGGATAACGGTCGCATGGTAGTTATTGAAATGAATCCCAGGGTCAGCAGAAGTTCTGCTCTGGCAAGTAAGGCTACCGGTTTCCCAATCGCAAAGTTTGCTGCAAAACTGGCGGTGGGATATACTCTGGATGAAATCAGAAACGATATTACCAGAGAAACACCTGCATCTTTCGAACCTACCATAGACTATTGTGTGGTAAAAATTCCCCGTTTTACTTTTGAAAAATTCCCGGAAGCAGATCCTACTCTGGGGATACAGATGAAATCTGTTGGTGAAACTATGGCCATAGGGCGTACTTTTAAAGAGGCTCTGCAGAAAGGCCTGAGAGGACTGGAGATCGGCCGCAAAGGTCTTGATCTGTTAAAATATCCTTATAAAACAACAGAACAGATTCTTGCGGCACTTGCTGTTCCCAAGGCCGACCGTCTTTTTCTTATCCGGTTTGCTTTTGAAGAAGGACTTACTGTGGAAGAGATCTCAAAAGCCTCCCGCATAGATCCCTGGTTCATAAACAACCTGTTCGACATTTTCCAGTTCGAAAAGCAGATAAGTCCGGCTCTTTTAGAAAAAGATCAAATCACTCAGAAAAAAATCATTAAAAAAGCCAAAGGCATGGGATTTTCCGATGCCCAGTTGGCAAAGCTTCTGGACATGAATGAGATTGATTTCAGAAATTTACGTAAATCTCTGGGTGTAATTCCAACATATAAACTGGTCGATACCTGCGCTGCAGAATTTGAAGCATACACCCCCTACTATTACTCTACTTATGAGCATGAAGACGAAAGTGTTGTGAGTGATAAAAAGAAAATCGTGATTCTTGGCGGTGGTCCCAACCGAATCGGCCAGGGAATAGAGTTCGATTACTGCTGCTGTCAGGCATCTTTTGCCCTCAAAGAGCTGGATTATGAGTCCATCATGATCAACTCCAATCCGGAAACAGTCAGTACAGATTATGACACATCCGATAAGCTTTATTTTGAACCTCTGACATTCGAAGATGTCATGAACATAATAGAAAAAGAAAAGCCGGTTGGAGTAATAGTCCAGTTCGGTGGTCAAACACCTCTTAATCTGGCAAAAAGTCTTCTGGATGCTGGTGCACCCATAATCGGCACCAGTGTAGAATCCATACAAAGGGCTGAGGACCGTGATGAATTCGCCGTTATGATAAGCAAACTTGGACTGAATCAGCCTGCCAATGGAATTGCAAAATCCACCGATGAAGCCATAATTATTGCCCATAACCTGGGTTACCCAGTTCTTCTGCGTCCGTCATTTGTCCTTGGTGGCAGAGCAATGCGCATTGTGTACGATGATGATGAGCTTCTGACATTTATCAGCGAGGCACAGGCTGCATCAGAAAATCGTCCGGTTCTGGTAGATAAATTTATAGGTGATGCTATCGAAGTCGATGTCGATGCGTTATGTGATGGTAAAGAGGTGATGATCTGTGGCATAATGGAGCATATTGAAGAAGCTGGAATACATTCCGGCGACAGCGCTTGTGTGCTTCCTCCTCACACCTTGTCGGAGGATATAATCTCTGAAATTCGTAAAGCTACCATAAAGATCGCCTTAGAGCTCAGGGTTGTGGGACTTCTAAATATCCAGTTCGCAATAAAGGAAGATACTCTTTTTGTTCTGGAAGTCAATCCGCGGGCATCCAGAACCGTACCATTTGTAAGTAAAGCAGTTGGTACCCCCTGGCCCAGAATTGCTGCAAAGGTTATGACCGGCCAGAAACTGGAAGACATTGATGAAGCGGTGGAGCGAACTATGGATTATTTTGCAGTCAAGGAATCGGTTCTTCCGTTCAGGAAATTCCCTGGAGCAGACATAATCCTTGGTCCTGAGATGAAATCCACTGGCGAAGTCATGGGGCTGGATAAGGATTTCGGTCTTGCATTTGCCAAATCTCAGGAAGCAGCCGGTAATAACCTGCCAAGATCAGGATCGGTTTTTATAAGTGTTAAAAACAGCATGCGCCGTAATATAATATTCATGGCAAAAATGATAGCATCCATGGGTTTTAAGATTTATGCATCAGAAGGTACCTGGCGAGTTCTGAGTACCAATGGCATCAATGCTAAGATGGTTCCCAAAATTGGTGAAGGAAAGCCGGATATAATCGACCTTATAAAAGGTAATGATATTAATCTGGTGATAAATGTCCCGGCAGGGAAAAAATCTCAGATCGATTCCAAGCCGATCAGAAGTGCTGCTGTTTCTCAGGGGATTCCCTATATTACCACTCTGGAAGGTGCACAGGCAGCAATCAGCGGTATGGATTCCACCGAAAAAACCGGGTTTTCTGTCAAACCGATCCAGGACTATACAATTAACTTACAAGTAATCAAAAACAAATATAAACACGATTTAGATATTCGACAAACCATGTGGAATTAAGAGAGGAAAACGCCTCTCTCATTCCTGTGATTTAAATGGATCCGGAGTTAAAACAATGGCTAAGTTTATTTTCGTAACAGGCGGTGTGGTCTCTTCACTGGGAAAAGGAATTACTGCTGCATCGATAGGTTTATTACTCAAATCACGGGGTTTAAAAGTAGTCAATCAGAAGTTTGATCCATACCTTAATGTAGATCCCGGAACCATGAACCCCTACCAGCACGGAGAAGTATATGTAACCGATGATGGTGCAGAGACCGATCTTGACCTGGGACATTACGAACGCTTTACAGGTATCACTACAAACCGAAACTGCAATTTTACTTCCGGACGGATATATGATTCCATCATAAAAAAAGAGCGGCGTGGAGATTATCTTGGAGGTACTGTTCAGGTAGTTCCTCATGTGACAACTGAGATCTGTGAAAGCATACGATCTGTTGTTACCCCTGATGTGGATGTGGTTATCAGCGAGATAGGTGGTACAGTTGGAGATATTGAAAGCCATCCATATCTGGAAGCACTGCGTCAGTTCCGTCAACAGGAAGGCCGCAGTAACGTTCTTTTCATTCATGTAACTCTGGTTCCCTATCTACATCCGGCAGGAGAGGTTAAGACAAAACCCACTCAGCATTCTGTAGGCAGACTGAGGGAAATCGGTATCATACCTGATATCCTGATTTGTCGAACAGAAAAACATCTGGAAAAGGAAGTTAGTAAAAAGCTTTCCCTGTTTTGTAATGTAGACGAGGAAGCAGTTATCGAGGCTATAGATGTTCCTCATACTATTTACGAGGCTCCACTGGATTTTGCGGCCCAGGAGCTTGATGCCGTTATTATAGATATTCTGGGATTACGTGCCGGCAGACGAAACCTTAAGCCATGGCGGGAATACATTGACAGAGTAATCAATGCGGACAAGGAAGTTCAGATAGGAATCGTGGGAAAATACAGTGAACTCCCGGATGCTTATAAATCTATTCATGAAGCATTGAATCATGCCGGTGCTGCGCATCTGGCAAAAGTTAAAATCATCAGTATATCAGCAGAAGAGATCGAGAAAAAAGGAGCCCATGAAATCCTCAAAGGAATTGGGGGGATTCTGGTTCCTGGCGGTTTTGGTTCCAGAGGTATTGAGGGAAAAATTCTGGCTGTACAATATGCACGAGAAAACAAGATACCTTTTCTGGGGATCTGCTTGGGAATGCATATGGCGGTTATTGAATTTGCCCGTAACGTCCTAGGGCTCCCTGGTGCAAATACTACAGAGCATGACCCTCAAGCCCAGGATCCGGTTATCCATCTTATGGAAGATCAGAAAAAAATAAGCAACATGGGTGCTTCAATGCGTCTTGGAGCCTATCCATGCAAGTTGAAAAGCGGTACACTTGCCCGTAAATCCTATAACCAGGAAATCATCTCCGAGAGACATCGTCACCGTTACGAATTCAATAATGATTATCGCGAACGTTTTGAGGCTGCAGGCATGGTCTTATCAGGTCAATCACCAGATGGAATGCTAATCGAAATGATTGAACTAATGGATCATCCCTGGTTTGTGGCGTGTCAGTTTCATCCCGAATTTAAATCACGCCCCGTCGCACCTCATCCTCTTTTCAGAGATTTTGTTGGTGCAAGTTTAAAAAACAACAGTTGTAAATTACCTTCAGTATCGGATAGATAATCATGGTAGAATCATTGAATGAAGAATGTGGAATTTTTGGCATCTATAATAACCCTCTGGCTGCTCAGATGACGTATCTGGGTCTTTACGCCTTGCAGCACCGTGGACAGGAAAGTTCAGGAATCGCCGTAGCAGATGGTGCGTCTGTATCGGTTCATAAAGGAATGGGACTGGTAAATCAGGTTTTTAAACATAAGAAAATACTGGATTACCTTAAAGGTCAATCAGCCATTGGACACAACCGGTATTCAACATCCGGATCATCAACAATCGAAAATGCACAGCCTGTTCTTATCAACTGTCGTGCAGGCCTGATAGCAGGAGCACACAATGGCAATCTGACCAATGCATCATCATTGCGAAACTGGATGGTAGATGACGGATCTATTTTCATGTCAACCACTGACACTGAAGTGATAATGCACCTTATAGCACGTTCTAAACGTGACACAGTTGATTCGATGATTCTGGATGCTCTTTCAGGAGTTAAAGGTGCCTATTCCGTAGTCTTTCTAACAGCAGATGCACTTTATGGAGCCCGTGATCCCCGCGGAATTCGGCCGCTTATTCTGGGTCAAATTAGCAGTGACAACTCCTATTTGCTCTCCTCTGAAACCTGTGCTTTTGATCTGGTAGGGGCAGAAATGATAAGGGAAATAGAACCTGGTGAAATGGTTCGAATAGACAAGAACGGTATCACGTCATTTAAGATTCCTATCTTCGAACCTGACGTGCGACCAGCACACTGTGTTTTTGAGTTTATCTATTTTTCTCGCCCGGACAGTTATGTTTTTGGTAAGAACGTTGACCGTATTCGTCGTAAACTGGGAAGGCAGCTTGCAAGTGAACATCCGGCTCCAGGGGCAGATATTGTAATCGGAGTACCTGATTCAGCTACAACTGCAGCCCTGGGTTTCTCTGAGGAATCCGGTATTCGATTTGATATTGGATTAATTCGCAATCATTATGTGGGAAGGACTTTTATCCAACCTGCCCAGAATAGACGAGATTTGGGAGTAAGAATAAAATTCAATACTGTAAAAGGGGTACTAAAAGGTAAAAAGGTGGTAATAGTCGATGATTCCATCGTCAGAGGAACCACCATGAAAAAAATAATCAGACTGATTAAAACAGCCGAACCTGCTGAAATCCATCTTCGAATTTCTTCGCCCCCTATTATTTGTCCCTGCTTTTATGGCATAGATATGCCCACCTCAGATGATCTTATTGCTTCATCTATGGAAATCGATGCTATTCGCGAATATCTGGAGGTAGATTCTCTTGGTTATCTGTCCATCGAAGGCATGCTTTCAATAATGCCTGACCCACAGAATTTCTGCTGCGCCTGTTTCAATGGAAAGTATCCGGTTCAGGCAGAAGCTACTCCGGTTACAGAAAAGAAAGTGAGTGATCTTCCGGATCTGGTGGAAATTTAAAGATGACTGAAGCAGCACAATCAAAAAAGTAGTTTAACGCCCCTCCTCCAATCTGGTTATCAGAAATTCAGGCATTTTGATCTTTTTCATTTTTGATTGTGCTTTGTCGATATTGTAGTTTATTCTGCGGTAAAAAAATTCTTTCTTATCAGTATCCAGAACCCCATAGCAGGATTTTGGATTTCGATCCCTAGGCTGTCCTACACTACCCACATTGATCAAAAAGCGTGCTCCCTCCAGTTTTTCCATATTTACATAGTTGTCCTGATGTACGTAAAGTTCTTTATCATTGTCCAGGATTATTATTATGGGTATATGAGTATGGCCTACCAGACATATCTGCGTATCAAAAAACTGAAAATTAAAGGCAGCCTCTTCTAATGATGTAATATAATACCACATATTAGGTTCATAAGGAGTAGCATGTACCAGAGTTATAGAATCTTTAGTGGTTTTCAGTGGTAAAGCAGAAAGGTAGCTACGGTTCTCTTTTTTAAGATTCTGCTCCGTCCATTCAATCGCAATTTTTGCATGAATATTAAAATGCTGAGTGGATAGAAGACCAACAGCCGCAGCATCATGATTTCCAAGCAGTGTTTCAGGACAGTGACTTTTTACTAACTCTATGCATTCGTTAGGATTTGCACCATAACCTACGATATCGCCCAGGCAAATTACTTCATCAATATTTTGCCCTTTAATATCATTCAGGACTGCTTCCAGTGCTTCGAGATTAGCAT